>CANRHW010000016.1 GCA_947630525.1 uncultured Clostridia bacterium
CAAGGGCATAAAATGAGAAAATTCGCTCATATGAGCGAATTTTCTACATTAACTTACTATTATATTTTCACTGAACGATTATATAATGCTCAAATTTGCCATAAATAAAGGATTTTAGCCCTTGAACGGTCTACGCCATTTTTTTACGGCCCCTACGTTCGGCTCGCTTGGCGGTCAGCCAAGCGTAGGCGTAGCCTATGGCCCCGGATATGACGAAAATCAAAATAAATCTTATGGTGGAATGCTGGAACATCTTTATCCCCCACCAGTTCAGCGCCGCCTGATTTATCACGTCCTCCACGGCGTGGTGTACGACATAGATTATCAGCGAAGCGTCACGGGCGTACTTGGCGATAAAGGTTCCCGCCCCAATGCTTGGGAAGTTCAGCAGCACCATGAACACCCCGAAGCTGAGCAGAGGAATGGAGAAATAAAAGGTGCGGCTTATGTCTTGGCCAAGCTTCATCATCAGTGTTGCCTCGGCCCACATACATACTATGGCGACAAGCAGCATGAGCAGGCTGCGGCCCTTGGTAAAGACCCTCAGCAAGCCGTCCTCCTTGCGGTGCATCATTTGGCCCAGATAAAAGAACGGCAGACCGTCAAAAAGGAAGTTGCGAGTGTAGCAGGCATACCTCGGCCCGTGAGAGAAAAGGTAAAAATCCAAAGCTATGCCGCCCACGAACAGTATAGGCGCGGCTATGTACGCCAGCTTGTGGAGCTTGAGCTTTTCCACGCCAAGCCCCACTATAAACACATAGATAAGGGCCAGCATATACCACATATGGGCGTGGCCGAACAGGAACTTTGGCTCGTTGAACAGTACGAGCCGCATTAGATTGTCGGTGTTGCAGCGGATGGTAAAGCCTATCACGCAGTCCCAGACCAGCAGGAATATCATGGAGCCCACCAGTATGCCGCCGATGGTGGATATCTGCCGCTTCAGCGAGGTGACGCGCTTGTCCGGGTCGTCGCGCCATGAAAAATAGCCCGATACCATGAAAAAGAACGGTACCGCTATCCGGCAGTAAAAGCTGGTCCACAGGGCTCCGGGCGTGTCCATGTTGAATATGCGGTAGTGCTGGATTATCACCAGCGCCATTGCCACAAGACGGAACACGTCGATAGATGAGTTGCGTTTTGACGCCATAAATTTCCCTCCTTAGTAAAATTATAATTATTACAACATAATTATATTCCTTTTCGGGCGTTCCGTCAAGTGCTTTTGACGGAAATTCACTCCCCGCGCCTAGGCAATGGGGAGCCGAACCCCGCAGAATTTTTTTGACAAACCACTTGCAAACCGGGAAAAATTAATGTATAATAAAATCAAGATAATATACCGCAAGGGAGGATATACTATGAGCACTTTCGAGATAAGAGACCAGTTTTATCTGGACGGAAAACCCTTTAAAATCATAAGCGGCGGCATTCACTATTTCCGCGTAGTGCCCGAGTATTGGCGCGACAGGTTGGAAAAGCTCAAAGCTATGGGCTGCAACACGGTGGAGACTTATGTCTGCTGGAATATGCACGAGCCCCAGCCCGGGCAGTTCAACTTTGAGGGAATGTTTGACATAAAGCGGTTTATCGAGACCGCCGCCGAGCTGGACCTTAAAGTTATTGTCCGCCCCGGCCCCTTTATCTGCGCCGAGTGGGAATTTGGCGGGCTCCCGGGCTGGCTGCTCAAACACGACGGCATCAAGCTCCGGGGCAGGTACGAGCCTTACATGACCTACGTCAAAAACTACTTTACCGAGCTGTTTAAAATATTGGCTCCCCTGCAAATAACCCAAGGCGGGCCTATTATACTTTTCCAGATAGAGAACGAATACGGCTATTACGGCGACGACAAGGAGTATCTGTTGGAGATGGGCCGGCTGATGCGCGACTTGGGCGCGGAGGTGCCCTTTGTGACCAGTGACGGGCCCTGGGACGACGCTCTTGACTGCGGCAAGTGCGAAATGGCCCTGCCCACCGCCAACTTTGGCTCCCACGTTGAGGAGCAGTTCGGCGTGCTGGCCCAGCACACCAACGGCGGCCCCCTTATGTGCATGGAATTTTGGGTGGGCTGGTTCGACAACTGGGGCTGCGGCAAGCACTCCACCAGCAACCTCTATAACAATAAGCGGGACTTTGACGACGCTCTGCGTATGGGGAATATCAACATATATATGTTCCACGGCGGCACCAATTTCGGCTTCACAAACGGCTCCAACTACTATGCGGAGCTGAGCCCCGACGTCACCAGCTACGACTACGACGCCGTTCTCACCGAATGGGGCGACATCACGCCGAAATATGAGGCCTTTAAGGAGGTCGTGGCCAAGTACGCTCCCGTCCCCGAGGTGGAATTTACCACAAAAATTGAAAAGGGGGCTTACGGCACTCTGGAGTGCGAGGCCCGCGTGAGTCTTAACAGCGTGCTGGAGGATATCTCCACGCCTGTGGAGGCCGACGACCCCATGTGTATGGAAAAGCTGGGCCAGAACTTTGGCTACACCCTTTACCGCACGAGCTTCCCCAAGGGCAAGACCATCGGCAAGCTGGCTTTCGCCAAGGTCAACGACCGGGCAATTGTGTTCATGGAGGGCAAGCGCTTCGGCACATACTATGACCGGGAGCTGCTCAAAGAATACGACTTCAAGCGCAATCCCTATGTTTACGAAAACGACGGCGATTTTGACGTGCTCACCGAAAACATGGGCCGCGTAAACTTCAGCTACAAGATAGAGTATCAGCGCAAGGGCATCGAGGACGGCGTTCTAATCAACGGCCACTACCACACCGGCTGGAAGATGTATCCCCTGCCCTTGGACAACATCGACAAGGTGGACTTTGACAAGCCCTACTACCGTGACAGCGCCGCTTTCTACAAGTTCAGCTTTCAGTCTTTCAAGGCCATGGACACCTTCTTGGACCTTGAAGGCTTCGGCAAAGGCTGCGCCTTTATCAACGGCTTCAACCTTGGCCGCTTCTGGGAGATAGGCCCCCAAAAGCGTCTCTACATACCCGCGCCGCTTATCAAAGACGGGCGCAATGAAATAGTCATTTTTGAGACCGAGGGCAAAAACGCCCGAACCATCAAATTGGTGGCCGAGCCCGATCTGGGCCCGCTGGAGCTGCCCTACGGCCGTCCCGAATGACAAGCGGCAGCCAAACAACTTAAAGAGGTGAACTCCGTTGGAAAAACGGTGGAAATATTTTGCGGCCGCGCTGATAGCGTTTGTCATTGCCGAGGGATTGGCGATTTTGGGAATGAGCCTGAACGGCCCGGACGTGACGGTGCTGATGTATCACAGCGTAAACCAGGGAGTCCTCAGCGAAATCGAAGAGCTGAGCGTGTATCCCGAGGAAATGGAAAAGCAGCTTAAATATTTTTGCGACGAGGGCGTCAAGACCGTGTTCGCCACGGAGCTGCCGGGGCTCAGGCCCCGCCGCGGCGAGCGGTACGTGTGCCTGACCTTTGACGACGGCTATGAGGACAATTATACAAACCTCTTTCCGCTGCTGAAAAAGTATAACTGCAAGGCCACCATATTTATGGTGGTGGGCTATACCGGCATGGACGGCTACCTAAAGGAAGAGCAGATGAAGGAGATGTTGGACAGCGGGCTGGTCAGCATACAGTCGCATACGGTGTTCCACGACGCTTTGGCCCGCGAAGGCGCCACCGCCGAAGATATACGCTACGAGCTGGGCGAGAGCAAGCGCCTGCTGGAGACTACTCTCGGCCAAAAGGTAAGCGCCCTTTCGATGCCTAACGGCGCTTATGACGATGAGATAATGGACGTGGCGAAGGAGTATTACGACGTTATTTTTACCGCGTCGGATTTCGCTCCCTTTTCGCCCGACGAGCTGACGGATATACACCGCATAGGCATATACCGCCGCCACACCGTGGACGACGTGCGCCGCATGACTGAAAATCGCGCCGCCTACCTGATTAAGCGCTCGCTGCAAAAGCTGGCGGGCAAGTGAAAAAATACATGGCCAAAATCAAAAATTACCTCTTCTCAAACCGCGGTTCATGTAGTATAATTAAAGCGTAACTTAATGGAGGTAAAACCTATGAGATTAGAGCTTATACGCCAAAACAAGTTAAAGATCACCCTCGCCGCCGACGAGCTCAGCACCTACGGCATAAATCCCAGTGCCATAGCCAAGGACTCCGACGAGGCCCAGGCCATGTTTTTTTCGGTGCTGCGCAAGGCCGAGGAGGAAGTTGGCTTTGTCTACACCAATTCCCGGCTGGTTGTGGAGGCCGTGCCCTCGTCCGGCGGGCTCGTCATCTATGTGACCAAGGTGGATAACGACGCCGAGCAGCGGCTGTTTGACCAGATATCCGCCCGGCAGAACGCCGCCAATATCACCGCCCGCCGCAAAACGGACGAGCAGTCGGGCCGCACCTCTTATATGGCCGAAATCAATTCCTTTGACGACGTGATCGAAATGTGCCACAGCGCGCCTACATATTTCGGCGGCACGCTGTACGCCGAGGGGACAAAGTATTATATGACCGTTGGCGTTGGCATGGACAGGGTGCTGGCCGAGTACGGCCGCATATTGGACGAAAACGCCCAGATAATTATCGAGGAGCACGCTACGCCCATAATTTACCGCCGGGCCTTTGATATTATTCGCAACCGGTTCAAGCAGTAGGACCCGGATTTAAAGCGGTGGTTTGATAAACAAGAAAAACAAAAAGACAAACTCCTTTGTTCAAGGGGTTTGTCTTTTTTTGCGGCGGTCGATATGTCGCCAGCCTCGCTACGCTGTCACATAAACGGTTGTGTATAGGGGGATAGTGTCCGCCATCCACTGGATATCCGCCGGCCGCAGGCGCACGCAGCCGTGGGATATCTTCACGCCCACCCGGCCGTCGTAGTATGTTCCGTTGTACCGCATGAGCACCGAATGTATGGCAAACCCACGGTAAAACCGCATTACAGGCCCGCAGTAATAATTGGCGTAGGACCAGCGGCTTTGCTTTTGGTAATATTTAAAAGTCCCCTCTATCGTGGGCGAGCCCGGCGCGCCTATGGCGCAGGGGAAGCTTTTTTCCAGCTTCCACCGGTTTTCCGAGCCGGTAAAGACCCGGACGGTAAATTCCGACTTTGATATCCAGATGAGATAGCCGGTGTCGCTGGAAACATTCAGAGCGTTAATCCGCTTTTCTTCGGGAGTCATGGACAGGGGCGAACGGTCCACACGTAGTTCCAGCTTTAGCCCGTTGTCGCTATAGTAATAGCCGCAGTCAAAAACGGCGGCGACGGCGCAGGCGGGCACATAATATTCGCCGTTAAGCAGCAGCGGCACCAGGCTGAGGGCCATGGGGCCCTCCGGCCCGTAAGCGGTGTCCATCCCCGGATAGAGCAGCATCGACCTATCCCCGGCACTGAGCATCACGCCCCCGTCCCAGGTCGCGGAGGCGCTTACGCCGGCCGCCGCAAAGGCCGAGGCCGGAACGAGTATGTCCGTGGGGTATGAATAAGTGACGAGCCAATCCATGGCAAGGCCGCCGAAGCGTATTTCAACGGTGCGGTCGGGGCCGCTGCCGCCGTCGGGAGCGGTCTCCTCCGCCAACGCCCCCGGCCCGGCCAGCAGCAGGGCTAAAGCGGTCAGCATAGCCAAAATCTTTTTCATCTAAAATGTCCTTTCTGTTAGGCAATGGGCTTATTCCTCCGCAAATTCCGCTTCGCCGTCGTCATGGGGAGCGCCTATTGTAGCCCCGCCGTAGATTTTTTCTCTTATCTGGCGATCCACCTCCTGGGCGAAATCCGGATTGTCGATAAGGTATTTCTTCACGTTTTCCCTGCCCTGGCCAAGGCGGTTTTCGCCGTAGCTGAACCAGGCGCCGCCCTTTTTGATTATGCCGAGCTCTACGGCCACGTCCAGCAGGCAGCCCTCGCCGCTGATGCCCTTGCCGTACATTATGTCAAATTCCGCCTCTTTAAACGGAGGCGCCACCTTGTTTTTAACTACCTTAACTCGGGTACGGTTGCCCACAAATTCGCCGTTGACTTTTAGAATGTCGCTGCGGCGCACGTCAAGGCGCACCGAGGCATAGAATTTGAGCGCCCGGCCGCCGGCGGTCGTTTCGGGGTTGCCGTAAAGCACGCCGATCTTCTCGCGAAGCTGGTTGATAAAAATGCAGACGGTGTTGCTCTTGTTCACAACGCCGGCCAGCTTGCGCAGGGCCTGGCTCATGAGCCGGGCCTGCAAGCCCACGTGGTTATCGCCCATTTCGCCGTCTATTTCGGCGCGGGGCACCAGCGCCGCCACCGAGTCTACGACTATAACGTCCAGGGCGCCGCTGCGGCAGAGCGCTTCGGTTATTTCCAGCGCCTGCTCGCCGGTGTCCGGCTGAGAAACTATCAAATTATCCACGTCCACGCCTATTGCCCGTGCATAAACCGGGTCGAGGGCGTGCTCCGCGTCCACAAAGGCCGCCTCGCCGCCGAGCTTTTGAGCCTCGGCCACAATGTGCAGGGCAACGGTGGTCTTGCCGCTGGATTCGGGGCCGTATATCTCGATTATCCTGCCCCTGGGAACGCCGCCTATGCCCAGCGCCAAATCCAGGCTCATGGCGCCGGTGGGAATGGCGTCCACATTGAGGGTCGTGGTCTGGCCCAGCCGCATTACGCTGCCCTTGCCAAACTGCTTTTCAATCTGGCCTATGACCAGATCGAGCGCTTCCTTCTTAGCCTCGGCCTCTTTCAGGTCAACCACGGGCGTAGCCGCTTTTGAACCCTTTTTGTCCTTTTTATCCTCCGCCATTGCCATGACCTCCTATGTAAAAAATCGTCGAACTTTTACGAACATTTGTTCTTTATAATTATACTGTATTTTAGCAAAAAAGTCAATACCTTTTTGCAAAAAACTGCTTGTAAAAAATTGTGCGCGGGCATATATTGTACAAAACCTCTTTTGGAGCGATGTCAATGAACCAGAACGCCCACAGAATTTTTGTAAACACTTTGCTGCTGACGGCGGCCACCCTCGTGATGCGGGGCGTGGGGCTGGCCTTTCAGGTGTATTTGGCCGGACGGATAGGCGCCGCGGCTATCGGCGTAAATTCGCTGATAATGTCGGTGTATACCATGTTCACCACCCTCGGCAGCGGCGGCATACGTTTCGCCGTAACCCGGCTGACGGCGGCGGCCCTGGCGGAGGGAGGCTACGTCCGGCGGACGGTGGGCACGGCTTCGGCCTACTCTTTGACCTTTGGGCTGTTCAGCTGCGCCTGCCTGTTTTTCGGCGGCGGCTTTATAAGCGAACGGTGGATCGGCAGCGCCGACTGCGCCGGAGCGCTGCGGCTGCTGGCCCTGAGCCTGCCCTTTATATCGCTGTCGGCGGTGGTGAACGGCTATTTCACCGGCGTGGAGCGGGTAATGCGCTCGGTGAGCGTGAGCATTTTCGAGCAGGTGGGCCGCTTTTTCACAACCGTAGTGCTGCTGAGCTTTTCGGGCGGCGGCATAGGCGCGATCTGCCGGGCGCTGGCGGCGGCGGCCCTGTTGGGCGAGGCGGTGAGCTGGCTTGCGCTTACGGCCCTGTACTTTTTTGACGTGCGCCGCCTCCCCCGGAGCGACAAAAGGGCCCCCTACCTGCGCAATCTGCTGGGTACGGCCATGCCCATTGCTGTCAGCTCCTATATGCGCACGGGGCTGAATTCGCTGGGGCATATACTTATACCTCTGGGGCTGCGCCGGTCCGGCGCGGCCTTTGACGCGGCCTTTGCGTCCTACGGAGCTATCCACGGCATGGCTTTTCCAATGCTGCTGTTCCCCTCGGCCCTGCTGACGGCCCTGGCGGAGCTGGTAATACCCCGGCTGACCGCCGCCCAGAGCGCCGGCGGCAGGAGAAGCATCAACTACATGACCACCCGGGTCATAAAAATAGGGTTGATTTTTTCAATGGGCGTAGCGGCGGTGATGTTCTTTTTCGGCGGCCCCTTGGGAACGTCCGTCTACAAAAATCCCGAGGTAGGCGTTTATCTGCGGTGCTTTGCCCCGTTGGTGCCGGTGATGTACTGCGATATGATAACCGACGGCTGCCTTAAAGGCCTGGGCCAACACCTAAAGGCCATGGTCATAAATATTGCCGAGGCGACGCTGAACGTGGCGCTTTTGTACTTCCTCATACCGCGCCTGGCAATAGCCGGTTACGGATTGAGCATATACGTCTGCGAATGCTTTAATTTTGCGCTCAGCTTCGGCCGCTTGCTCAAAGTGGCGGACGTGGAAATAGGGCTGTTCGATTTGGGGCGGATAACCGCCGCGGCCACCGCGGCAGGCTGGCTGGGGCTCAGGCTGTTTTCCGGCTTGGGGCTCCCGTGCGGGATTCCCGCCACAATCCTGATATATCTTGCGCTGCTCTGCGGCGCAAGGGCAATCTCCGCCGGGGACGTAACTTGGTTTAAGGGGATAGTAAAGGCAGACGGCAGCCTTCGTCGAAGCTGACCTCATATCGCAAATTCTAATTTTTGCGAAAATTAGAATTTTGGCTCAATCGGTCGCTTCTCCTCTTCCCGCAAAAACAACTCTGTTGTTTTTGCGGGGCCCGTATCGCTTGAAAATACGTCAGTATTCCCTTCGCTGCCTTCCTTGTCTGGCACGAAAAATCCTCGCCACTCGGTGTCTACTTTTAATCAAGGATTAGTATAACCCGCCGCCTTGTCCCATATAATTTATAACGTGTGAGGAGGGATGCCCATGGAAGAGTTGCTTCGTTACCTCCCGGCGGAGGTGGAGCGCCGGCTGGCGCCGTATTTGGACGACGCCCGGGAAATAAGAATAATGTCCACCGGGGTCACGGCGGTCGTGACCGGCAAGGGCGTTTTTGACGTGGGGGCGCCGGTGTCCGCGGCGCAGATAAAAAACATTCTGGCCTTCATTTGCCGCGGGGCGGTATATTCGAGTCAAAACACCCTGAGCGAAGGCTTTGTGACCCTCGAAGGCGGCCACAGGGTGGGCGTGGCGGGCCGCCTCGCCGGCGACGCCATGCTGGAGCCGTCGGCCCTGTGCTTCCGCATAGCCAGAGAAATACCGGGCGCGGCGCAGAAGATAGCCCCCTATCTGGACGGCAGCGTGTTGATAATATCCCCGCCGGGCTGCGGAAAGACTACCATGCTCAGGGACGCGGCCCGGATACTTGGCGAACGTCTGCCCGTCTGCGTGGTGGACGAGCGCAGCGAAATCGCCGCCGCCGTACGCGGGGTGCCCCGGCTTGACGTGGGGCGCTATACCTGCGTGCTGGACGGGGTCAAAAAGGCCCGGGGCATGATGATGGCCCTGCGTTCCCTGTCGCCGCGATATATAATCACCGACGAGCTTGGACCCGACGAGGACTGCGAGGCGGCTTATGCCCTGGCCGACGCCGGCGTGAGCCTGATAACCTCGGTTCACGGCTACGGCCCGGAGGACGCCGCCCGGCGGGGGCGGCTGGGAGAGCTGCTGGATCGGGGGATTTTCGCGTCGGTAATAACCCTCCGTGGGTTGGGCGAGGTAAAGGAGGTGCTCCGCGACGCTTAAGCTGATAGGCGCGGCAATGGTAATGGCCGCTTCGGCTTTTATCGGCGCCGGGGCCCGTAAAAGGTTGGCCGACCGAGTGGCCGAGCTGGAGCGCCTGCGGTGGGAGACCGCCGGGCTGCGGGCCAGGATAGGCGGCTGCCGCCTTGATTTGGAGGACTGTTTTGCCGCAAGCGGGCTCTTTGCCCCGGCGGCGGAGGGCCTGCGGGCCGGACTTGGCCCGGCCAGAGCTATTGAGGCCTGCGGCCTGAGGGCCCGAGGCCTTGAACTGTTTGCGGCCGGGCTTGAAGCCGAGACCGTTGAGGGCCAGCTTGAAAACATAGATATTTTCGCGGACAGCCTTGACGCGGACCTTGCCGCCGCCCGCGACGACCTGTCGAAAAAGGGCCGCCTTTACCTTGGGCTGAGCATACTCTGCGGCGCCGCGGTGTGCGTGATATTGAGTTAGGAGAATAGCATGGACATAGACCTGATATTTCAAATAGCGGGGGTAGGTATCATAGTGGCGGTGATGAACCAGCTCCTGGCCAGGTCCGGGAGGGACGAGCAGGCCATGATGACCACCATTGCCGGGCTGGTAATAGTGCTGCTGATGCTGGTGGGCAAAATAGGCGAGCTGTTCACGGCGGTAAAGACCGTCTTTGGACTGTGAGCGTGGCGGCGGTCTGCGGCCTGGGCGTGTGCGCGGCGGTCATAGCCCTGTATCTGCGGGAGCTCCGGCCCGATATTGCCCGGCTGTTCGCCCTTGGGGCCGGGCTGGTGATAATGGCGGCCATGGTGCCAATGGCCGGAGAGTTTGTGGCCGGCATAAGGAGCTTTGCCCGGCTCGTCCCGCTGACGGCGGATTTTGTGGGCCCGCTGCTCAAAATAACCGGCATAGCCTATATAGCCCAGTTTGCCGCCGAGCTGTGCCGTGACGCGGGCGAATCGGCCTTGGCCGGACGGGTGGAGCTGGCGGGCAAAACGGCCATCGCTCTGATGAGCTTCCCAATAGTCAAGGAAGTGTTCATGAGCCTTATGAGACTGATAGAGGGTTAGGCAATTCCCTGTTGCCTTGGCACACGAAAGGAGGGTTTCTCTTGGACGAGACCTTTGCCCCGGCCGTTTCGGCCGAAAGCGGACAGTGGCTCCGGCAGCTCATGCCGGAATTTACCGCCGCCGGCGCCGTGCGCTCCATGCTCGACGGCGGCTTCGGCGTGGACCCGACCTCCGTGGTCGGGCGGCTGATAGACCTTTTCGCAGGAGAGCTTAGGCTCAGTCTGCGGGTGCTGGCCCTGCTTTTGGCACTGGGGATATTTTCGTCGGTGCTGGGCGGGCTCCGCTCTTCTTTCGGTCGGGACGGGGTAGCAAGGGCGGCGGAGCTGGCTTCGGCCGCGTATCTGACCGCCATAGCTCTTGAAACCTTCTCCTCCGCGGTAGATTGCGCCGTTACCGCCGCCGCCGATTTGGGCGTTGTCATGGACGCGGTGGTTCCGCTGACATTGAGCCTTATGCTCAGCGGCGGTATGCCGGTCAGCGGCTCGGCCCTGCACCCGATAATTTATTTTATGTGCAGCCTTATGTCCCGGCTCGTCAGGGGCGCGGTAATACCGCTGTCGCTGGCGGCTTTGGCGCTTTACATACTCGGCTCCGTGACCTCGGGTGTGAACACGGCCGGCCTCGCCGATCTGTGCCAGCGGGTGAACAGATATTTGCTGAGCTTTATCATGGTGATATTCACCGGCGTACTGTCGGTAACGAAATTTGCCGCGGCGTCTTTTGATTCGGTGGCGGCCAGGGGCCTTAAATTCGCCGTATCGTCCGCGGTGCCGCTGGTGGGCGGCTCCATAGCCGACGCCATGAGCGCCGTTGCCGGGGGCAGCCTGCTGCTCAAAAATACCGTGGGCGCTCTGGGGGTGGCCTTTATCATAGGCGTGGCCCTGCTGCCGGTGGTAAAAATAGGGGCCTTGTCGCTTGTTTTCCGCATAGGCGGCGCACTCATGGGCCCATTGGGGGCGGAGGGCCCGGCCCAGACCGTGGCCCATATGGCGGCCTGCCTTGAAATGCTTGTGGCCGCCGTGGCCGCCACGGCCATAATGATGGTCATAGGCGTGATTGCGGTAATGACATAAATTTGCAAAGGCGGTGCTTATATGGATTTTACGACATACCTGCGCTCGCTGGGCGGGGCGGTGATAATTTCGGCGCTGACGGATATGCTCGCGCCGGACGGGGATTTTAAGAAATACTGCCGCCTTGCCTGCGGCTTTGCGGTAACGGCGGTAATGCTCAGTCCCCTGACCGGCGGACTGACCTTCGCGAACATCGACGTCCCCGCCCTTGACATGGCGGCCGCCGAGGCTCAGGCCCGGGCCAGGGTGCTGACCCGCCACCGGGAAAATCTCGAGGCCCTGACCGAGGTGCGCTTTCCGGGCTGCCGGGCTTATGTGGAGGTGGACGGCGACGGCAACGTGACCGCGCTGACCGTGACCGGCGCCGCCGACAGAGAGGCCGTCATGGACTACGCCCTGGACGAGCTTAATTTAAAAGAGGACGAAGTGAAAATAAATGAAGATACCTGAGCTGCTCAAAGGTGATAAAAAGCTTAGGCCGGGAATATATATATTACTGGCCGCCGGCATAGCCCTGCTGGTATTCGGCTCGCTGCCGGAAAAAAAGGAGCCCCAGCCTCAGCCGGGGGCGGTTGAAACGGGGGCCGGCTATGTGACCGAGCTGGAGGAAAAGCTGGCCCGCACCCTGTCGTCTATCGAAGGGGCGGGAACGGTCACCGTAACACTTGTGCCCCGGGACAGCGGGTCGGTGGACGTTGGCAGAGACGGCAGCGGCGAAAACAGCAAAACCGTGGTCTTAAACGGTCAGAGCGGCGGACAGCCGCTGATAATAGCCGAACTTTATCCCGAAATAACCGGCGCGATAATCGTTGCCCAGGGAGCCGGCAGCGACCGGGTCCGGGCCGAGCTGACCGAGGCCGCCTCTACGGCCCTCGGCATAGGGGCGCACAAGGTAAGGGTGTATAAGCTGAGAGCGGGGTGACCGCGGGGCTTTGCGCGGCGCCGCCCTGAAAATCAGCGTTACATTTCGCCAGTCCACGGCGGCATATGTGGACAGAAAGGATGTTGTTTATGATGATGGTTTTAAAGCGCAAACAGCTTGTGGTAGCGGTGCTGGCGGTGCTGGTGGGCGTGGCCGGCTACCTGAATATCAGCCGCGAAAGAACCGTTTCCACCGAAGAGGACGTGGAGACCGGCGGCGACTATCTGGGGCAGGCCCAGCTTGTGGAGAGCGACAGCGTAGCCGACTATTTTTCTCAGGCTCGCATCGACCGGGAGGCCGGCCGCAGCAAGTCAATCGAAACTTTCAACTCCCTCATTTCCAATGAGGACGCCGACCCCGAGACCAGAGAGACCGCCCAGCAGGGAGTGTTGGCCCTTGCCCAGAATACCGAGACCGAGACCGCAATTGAAAACCTTATCCGGGCCAAGGGCTTTGCCGACGCGGTCTGCTACATAAACAACGGCAGCGCCAACGTGGTAGTCAAGGCGGACTCCATCGACAGCAGCGCCGCCGCCGCAATTTCGGAGATAGTGACGGAACAGAGCGGAATACCTGCCGAAAAGATAAAAATTGTAGAATTAAATTAGTGCTAATACTTGCATTCCGGGAAAAACTATGATAAAATGATTTTAATAACAAATAAACAAAAGTAACGGAGGTATGCAAGGATGGCAGACGGGTTCATTTCAAACGAAAACGGCAATGTAAAGATATCCGACGAGGTAGTTGTACGGGTCAGCGCCATTTCCGCCCGCGAGGTGGAGGGCGTAGCGGCCTTGGGGGCCCCGGCGGCGCCCCTCAGCGATATCTGGGGCAAAAAAAGCCAGTCCAAGGGCGTGAAAGCGGAGCTTTCCGAAAACACCGCCGAGGTGGATATCCACATAAGCGTGCGCATGGGATATAAAATCATCGACGTGGCCAAAAAGGTTCAGGAGTCGGTGCGCTTTGCGCTGGAATCCTATGTGGGCCTCAACAACGTGGTGGTCAACGTGTTTGTTGATTCCATAACCCCCGAAAAGTCCGCCGCCGACAAGCTCATTATCGAGGAGCCGGAGGAGGCTCCCGCCCCGGAAGCGGAACAGGAAGAATAACGCAAAGACCGCGGCCGCGGGAGGCGGGCCCCTCCCGCCCTGCGGAAAGCCGGGAGGAGCGGCGCTCTTCTCTATTGTGAAAGTAAAAAACAAATATAAATTTAAAGCAAAGGAGAAAACCTGTCATGATCAACATTCCAAAAATTAAGGTGGGCATAGTGGCGGTCAGCCGCGACTGCTTCCCCGAGTCCCTGTCAGTTACCCGCCGCAAGGCCCTTGTGGACGCTTACACCGCCAAGTACGGCGCGGAGGACATCTATGAGTGCCCCGTCTGCATAGTCGAAAGCGAGATACATATGAAGCAGGCCCTGGCCGACATCAAGGCCGCCGGCTGCAACGCCCTGTGCGTTTATCTGGGCAACTTCGGCCCCGAGATATCCGAGTCCATGCTGGCTCAGGAATTTGACGGACCCAAGATGTTTGTTGCCGCCGCCGAAGAAAACGTGGGCTGCCTCTCCGACGACCGGGGCGACGCTTACTGCGGCATGCTGAACGCCAGCTATAACCTTAAACTCAGGGGCGTTACCGCTTACATACCCGAATATCCCGTGGGCGACGCAAACGACTGCGCCGATATGATACACGAGTTCCTGCCCATTGCCCGGGCGGTGGCC
>CANRHW010000017.1 GCA_947630525.1 uncultured Clostridia bacterium
GCCGCCGCCGCGCTCGGTAAACGCCGTTTTGTTATAATACAGCTCCGCCCGGTCGTAAATCATGGCGTGGACCGTGTTAACGCTCATGGCTATTAGGCTCCTTTCAAAAAAATTACACAATTTTATATTTTATTATATCATAAAACTTTATAATTGTAAAGAGTTTTTATGTAAATATTGTTAGTCATTGATTGTTAGTCATGGGAGGGTAAATTGTGGCGAGACGCAGCTCGGACTTCCGCCAGAAGGAGGTCATCAGTATAACCGAGGGCAGGAGACTGGGCTTTGTGAGCGATGTGGAGATTGACTTTGAAAAAGGCGTGATAGAAGCGGTGATAATACCGGGCCGCAGCAGGTTTTTCGGCCTGTTCGGCCAGGCGGACGACCTGCGCATACCGTGGAGCGACATTTATAAGATAGGGGAGGACCTTATACTTGTAAAGACCTTGACATAAATAATTTGAAGGTGTATAATGAAAAATTAGGAATGGATAATGCGGTTCAAAAGGAGGCTCCTCGGTGAAAAGAATGTTCTCCGCCATATTGGCGGCGCTGCTGCTTGTCTGTGCGGCTCCTGCCCTTGGGGCGGGGAAGGTCGTTTCCATTCGACCCGGAGTGTTTGTGCGGCTGGGCAGCTACATGGGCGAGCCCATAATCTGGCGCTGCGTTGGCAGCGACGATAACGGCCTGCTTCTAATAAGCAGGGATATCCTTTGTTTTAAGGCGTATTCTGACGGCTCGTCCAGGTGGAACGGCTCCTTTCTGCGTACCTGGCTCAACAGCGCGGACAAAACCGTAGATTGGGGCGGACAGGCCCCCGACCCAAACCACGTCAACGGCAACGCTTATGACGCCGAGCCGGGCTTTTTGAACGGCTTTGCTCCCGAGGAGCTGGAGCTCATACTCCCCGCCGACAATAAGAGCGTCGTCAATGAGGCGGACGCTTCTTATGCCGAAGAGGGCAGCACCGTTCACCTGTACAATTCTACCGGGCAGTTCACCAAAAGCGTGCAGAATTATTCCACGGCCTATGCGGTCAGAACCGGCGACCGGGTCTTTTGTCCGAATATAACCCAGATGGAGCTGGTGATGGCCAACTTCCCGTCCGACTTTATAGCCGCCCCCACGGAGGCCGCTTTGGCACAGACCGGCAACATTAAAAATTTTGAAAGTCTCAGCAACAGCTATTATTGGCTGAGAGACGCCCTCGGCAACGCGGAGTTCACCGAGTCGGTGCGCTGCGTTTACCCCGACGGGCGGCTCCTGTTTGCCGATGCCTTTGACAGCTCGGTTGGCGTCAGGCCGGCTTTGTATATTAAGGAAAAAATAACCGCCGTCAGCGGCAACGGTTACGAAAATTCGCCCTATGCGGTCAATGAAGAAATCCTTTCTTCTCCTCTGCCAGTGGGTACGGCCGCGGAAAATATCAGCCGCACCGCCATGGACGGCGCAAACTCCCATATTGCCGAGGGCGATTATCTTGCCGTCGGGAACTACAACGGAGAGGAGATACTCTGGCGCTGCGTTGATATTAACGAAAACGGCCCGCTAATGCTGAGCGAACGGATACTCAGCTTCAAATCCTTCGACGCTTCGGGCAATCATGGGGATAAGCTGCGTGATAAATACGGCAGCGGCAGTTGGGCAAATTCCAATATACGCAGCTGGCTCAACTCCGAGGAGGGAGAGGGCTCCAAGGTTTGGCCCTGCGGCAACCCTCCGACCTCCGACCAATGCGAGGGACATAACGGATATTCGGTGGAAAAGGGCTTTTTGGCAAATTTTGCTCCCGAGGAAAGGGAGATAATTTCAGAGACGCCGCTCTGGACGGTCATCTATCCCGCCGACGCGGACGAGTCCACCTCCGGCGGCGAACCGCTGGAATTACACAGGAATGCGAACAACCTTGGCAATTACGCCTCGGCATATAAAAACCTCACCTATGACAGGATGTTTTTGCTGAGTATTGAGGAGGCGAACCGGGTCAAGAACGATTTCGGCAGCTTCCTGACTGCCGGGCCGACACCATCCGCCGTCAATCTGAACGAAGCTTCAATTGAGGGACTTTCCGCTGACCGCAGCGCCATGTGGTGGCTCAGGGACGCGGATGCGGAAATGAACTGCTGTGTCCGGGCGGTAACGCTGGACGGCTGGATACATTCGATCGTGGCGGTCAGGTCTTCCAACGGCATACGGCCGGCATTTTATCTGAATATGGACGCCGCCGCCTTTCTGTCGGGCGACGGCTCCCGGAACGAGCCGTACCGGGTGGCGGGGCACAGCTTCGCCCAATGGGAAGAAGTGACCGTTCCGACCTGCACCGAGCCGGGTCTGCGGCGGCGCACTTGCCTTAACTGTGGGGAAAGCGAGGACGCTGCTCTTCCGGCGGCAGGACATAAATTCGGCAAAGGCGCCGTAACTAAAAAAGGGCTTTTTGGCGGCAGTACGATATATGTCTGCGCCGTCTGCGGTATGGAATATACGGTGGACAAGGGCAGCTTTTGGCCGTTGGCGGCCGGCGCGGCTCTGTTGGCGCTGATAGGACTGTGGGCGCTGCTGAGGAAGCTCCGCCATCGAAAGGATGATAGTTTTGGAACTTAACGACACACCCTCCTCCGAAAGGGTACACATCGGTTTTTTCGGCCGGCGCAACGCCGGCAAATCCAGCCTTGTCAACGCCGTTACCGGCCAGGACCTGGCCGTGGTATCGGATATAAAGGGTACCACTACCGACCCGGTTTACAAGGCAATGGAGCTTTTGCCCCTGGGGCCGGTTATGATAGTTGACACCCCCGGTATCGACGACGAGGGGGAACTGGGCCGGCTCAGGGTAAAAAAGGCCATACAGGTTCTTAACAAGGTCGACGTTGCCGTGCTGGTGTTTGACGTGGCCGAGGGACTTGCCGAAGTTGACCTGGAGCTTGTCGAGGCGTTTAAGAAAAAGGGCGTGCCATATATTTTGGCCGCCAATAAGAGCGATCTTGGCCCCACGGCCGTGACCGGCGATAACGTAATGGCCGTCAGCGCCTTGGAAAAGACCGGCATTCATGAATTTAAGGAGCGTTTGGCCCGCCTTGTGAGAACCGACGGTGAAAAACTGCGGCTCGTGGGCGACCTGCTCAGCCCGGAAGATGTTGTCGTGCTTATTACTCCCATTGACAGCGCCGCCCCAAAGGGGAGACTAATTTTGCCGCAGCAGCAGACCATCCGCGACGCGCTGGAGGCCGGGGCCGCGGCGGTCGTAGTGCGTGAGACCGAATACGCCGCCGCCCTTAAAAGCCTGAGCAAAAAGCCGGCGTTGGTAATAACCGACAGCCAGGCCTTTTCCGTAGCCGCCGCGCAAACGCCGGAGGATATAAAACTGACGTCGTTTTCCATATTGATGGCCCGTTACAAGGGGCTGTTGGAGACCGCCGTAAAAGGGGCCGCAGCCATTGACAGGATAAAAACGGGGGACAGAGTGCTGATATCCGAGGGATGCAGCCATCACCGTCAGTGCGAGGATATAGGCACCGTCAAGCTGCCCCGGTGGCTGCGGGAGTACACCGGCGCGGAGCCCGAGCTGAGCTTTACCTCCGGGCGGGAGTTCCCCGAGGATTTGAGCGGTTATTCGCTGGTGATACACTGCGGCGGCTGCATGCTCACCGAACGGGAGGTTAAATACCGCATGAAGTGCGCCATTGACCAGAACGTGCCGATAACCAATTACGGCGTGGCCATAGCTCATATGAAGGGCATACTCCGCCGCAGCCTGGGAATTTTCCCGCAATTGTTGAAGGAACTTGACGGGCGGTAAAAATTTAACACGTTTTTTATCAATATCTTTTTCGATTAGCGTTTTTTTGTCAAATGAATATTGACAAATTTTGAACATAAATATAAAATATAGCATTATTAAACGCTAGGAGGAAACAAAATGAAAGTAAAAATTCCGCTCCAGCGGCTGAGCGCCGCCGCACTCATGGCGCTGGCGCTCATGTTTATGGCCTTGCCGTCGGCGGTCATGGCCGATCAGTCGATCGCCATGGACGGTCTCAACTATATTTCCGGCATAGACGAGCATGGGAACGAATACGCCATGCTTATCGGCTGTGCGCCCGAGCTGACGGAGTTGGCCGTTCCCGATGAGCTTGGCGGCGAGGATGAGCCCCTTCCCGTGCGTCAGATAATGAACGGGGCCTTTTCGGGCAGAGCCGTCACCGCGGTTTCCCTGCCCGCTTACATGACGGAGATAGGCGGCGGCTCCTTTGAAAACTGCGCCTCTCTTACAGAATTGAGGTTCAACAAGAACAGCAGCCTTGTCTCCATTGGCGAAAAGGCCTTTTCCGGATGCTCCGCCCTGAATGTCGATGCGATACCTGGCGGCGTAAAGAGTATTGGCGCAGGGGCTTTCTCCGGTACGGGCATAGCTTCGATCTCCCTGCCCGACACCGTGGAGGAAATAGGCGCCGGCGCGTTTGACGCCGCCGTTACGATTAAGGCCCACAGCGACAGCTACGCCAAGACCTGGGCCGATGAAAACGGATATAAGTTTGAAAAGATACCCTATACTTTTCTGGAAAACGTGGCCCGGGTGAACAACGCCGTCAACGGCTTTGTATGGGGCCCGATAATGCTGGTGGTTTTCCTGTTTGTAGGACTGCTGTGTACCGTCAGGAACAAGTTTTTCCAGGTGACCAAGATCAAGCTCTGGTTTGACGAGACCATTCTGGCTATTTTCAAGAAAAAGAGCGTCCGCAAGACCGACGACAAAAAGGCTATCAGCCAGTTCCAGGCCCTTTCCACGGCGCTGGCGGCGACTGTTGGCACCGGCAATATCGCCGGCGTGGCCACGGCCATAGTCAGCGGCGGCCCCGGAGCCATTTTCTGGATGTGGCTCAGCGCTTTTCTCGGCATGATGACCAACTTCAGCGAAAACGTGCTTGGCATAAAATACCGCTATAAAAACGAAAAGGGCGAATGGGTCGGCGGCGCTATGATTTACATGGACCGCGGCCTTAAAATGAAGTGGCTGGCCGGTATATTCTCTTTGTTCTGCATATTGGCGTCCTTCGGCATAGGCAACCTGAGCCAGGCAAACTCCATCGCCTCGGCGGTGAACGGAACCTTCCCCATGATACCTAAGTGGGTCATTGGCATCGTCATCATGGTATTCGCCGCCCTCGTTATAATCGGCGGTATAAAAAGGATAGCTCAGGTGACCGAGAAGATAGTACCCTTTATGGCGCTGTTCTACATAATCGGCGGCATAGCTCTTATCATAATCAACGCCGGCAAGGTGCCCGCGGCTTTCGGCATGATATTCCGCGGCGCTTTCAATCTCAAAGCCGCCGGCGGCGGTTTCCTGGGATACACCGTGATGCAGGCAATGCGCTTCGGCATCGCCCGGGGTGTGTTCAGCAACGAGGCCGGTCTCGGTTCCTCCGTAATGGTACACTCCGCTTCCGACGTAAAGGAACCTGTCGTTCAGGGCATGTGGGGCATTTTTGAGGTATTTGCCGACACCATCTGCATATGCACTATCACCGCTCTTTCCATACTCACCACCGTTTATGACCCGGCCACCGGCGTTACCGCCTTTAACGAGGCCGGCAACGTGCTTGACGGCGCGGAGCTGACTACGGCGGCATTCAACTCCGTATTCAGCGTTGGCGGAATAAACTTCGGCGGAATATTTATCAGCGTCAGTCTGGCGCTCTTCGCCTTTTCGACGATTTTGGGCTGGTCATATTACGGACAGCGCGGCATCGAGTATGTTTTCGGCCTCAAGGCCGTGCCCGTGTATAAAGTCATATTTATCGCGGTCATAATCCTTGGCTGCGTGGGCTCTCTGGATTTGGTGTGGAACATTTCCGACACTTTCAACGGTCTTATGGCCATACCTAACCTGTTTGCGGTGATCCTGCTCCACGGTCAGGTCGTGGCCGAGGTGAAGGATTACCTTAAACGGCGCAAAGAGGGCAAGCTGCTACAGTAGCTGCTTTACTTAAAGGGGCCGTAAAAAAATGGCGCAGATCGTTCAAGGGCTTAAATCCTTTATTTATGGCAAATTTGAGTATTATATAATCATTCAGTTAAAATAATATATCAATGTAGAAAATTCGCCCTAACGAGCGAATTTTCTCATTTTATGCCCTTGAACTACGAACGAAAATCACCACTCGGCGTACCTATGTACGCCGTCGGGAGTGCTTGCTCGGCTTCGCCTGCGCGAGCTGATTTTCGTTTGTTCTACGCGATTTTTTCGGCCGGCCCCATGCACCCATGCTGCATAGTGCGTTTTTTTTACGGCCACCTTTGTCAGTTGGCAGATTTGCGCCGCATACAAAAACGGGACCTTCGCGGGTCCCGTCATGTAGATTCTGCTGTCTTAAGTCACTAAGAAGGAGATCTATTACTTGTGGTTAGCGTAGCACTCACTACAGTAAATGGGTCTGTCGTTCTTGGGAACAAAAGGAACCTTGGCTTCCTTACCGCAGTCTGCGCAGATAGCGGTGTACATTTCTCTGCCTTCTTTAAGAGCGGCCTTTTTCTTGGCGCGGCATTCCTTGCAGCGCTGAGGCTCGTTCTGGAAGCCCTTTTCTGCATAAAATTCCTGTTCGCCGGCGGTGAACACGAATTCCTGTCCGCAATCCTTGCAGACTAAAGTCTTGTCTTCGTACATGGTTGATCTCCTCACTTAGTTTAAAAAAATATTTTTACCCCGTAAAGGCGGCCGCCTTTATCACGGGCAAATGAACGGTGGAGCGGATGACGGGAATCGAACCCGCGTAGCCAGCTTGGGAAGCTGGAACTCTGCCATTGAGCTACATCCGCGCAAAGCTGAATCAAACTGGCTCGTCAAAGTTGACAATCTTCTCAAACTTGCGGCGTATGCGCTGCAGGGCATTGTCAATGGCTTTAGAATCCTTACCCAAAAGTCGGGCAATGTCCGTATAGCTTTCACCGCGGAGATAGTACAGCAGAACCTTGCACTCCAAATTTGAGAGAAACTTTCCTATACGGCTGCCGATAGCGTTAAACCTTTCGCGATTGATAACGATATCCTCGGGATTGACCGTGTCGCTGCGGCCGATTATGTCTAACAGCGTCACGTCGTATTCATTGTCGTAAGCCGGTCCGTCAAGGGAAACATATGAATTGAGGGGGGCGTGCTTCTGCCGGGTGGCGTTCTTTATCGCCGTCAATATCTGCCGGGTGACGCACAGCTCGGAAAAAGAACGGAAAGACGCGCTCTTATCAGGGGAATAGTCCCTGATAGCCTTAAAAAGACCTATCATACCCTCCTGAATAAGATCGTCGTGGTCGGCGCCGATGAGAAAATACCTGCCGGCGATTTTTTTGACCAAAGGAGAGTACCTGGTCAGGAGACAGTCTGTAGCCAAAGGATCGCCGGCCTTAGATGCCGCGGCCAAATCCTCGTCACAGGCGTCGTCATAGGAGTGCAAGCCTCCGCCGATTTCCATACCCTACACCTCTATTCCTTATTACTATAACATAAATTAAGTACGTTTGTCAAGAGTATTTTGTAAAAAATGTACAAAAATATATCTTGATTTAATTTTTTTTTTGAGTTATAATAAAAGAGACATAATAACACTGCAGCATATATTTGCCAAAGGTTCCGGCGCTTTGCGACCGAGCCACTTGAAAGTACGATTTTGTCATCGGCACCGTGCCGAATATGCGATACTCTAAAGTTTACCGGAGGTAATTTCATGCCCCTTGACGCGATAGCATTGAGCGCTCAGACCGCCGAGCTCCAAGAGCTCGCGGGCTTTAAGATAGATAAGATACAGCAGCCGGAAAAGGATATGGTCGTTCTTGTGCTGCGCGGCCCGTCGGGGGCCCGTCGGCTGCTGCTCAGCGCCAACAGCGCCAATCCTAGGATAGGGCTGACCGAAAGCCGGTTTGAAAACCCCGCGGCCCCGCCAATGTTTTGTATGCTGCTGCGTAAGCACCTGGGCGGCGGGCGGGTCACGGCTATTCGCCAGTTGGGCTTTGAAAGAATAATTGACATAGAATTTGAAAGTTATACCGAGTTGGGCGACCTTACGCCCAAACACCTTATTTGTGAGATAATGGGCCGCAACAGCAATCTCATATTTCTGGACGGGGATATGAAAATAATCGACAGTGCAAAGCGCGTCGATCTGACGGTCAGCTCGGTAAGGAATGTGCTGCCGGGCCTGAAATATATTCTTCCGCCGGGCGGCGGGCGGCTGGACCCCACCAAAGCTTCGGCGTCGGATTTTTTAAAGGTGCTGGACGGAGCGGGAGAAGGCGCCTCCGCGGACAAGGCCATAACCTCCGGCGTGGGTGGGATAAGTCCGCTCCTGGCCAGGGAGTGCGTATTTGCCGCCTGCGGCGACGGCAACCTGACGGTGGGGGAGATGACCCCAAATATGCGCCAAAAGACCGCCGTTGCAATGGAAAAGCTTTTTGACCGGGTGCGCGCCGGGGATTTTGAACCGTGCATCTTGCTCAATGATGACGGCAGCCCCGCGGACTTTGCCCCGTTTATTGTCCGCCAGTACGGCGGCAGGGTCGAAATAAGGCCCATGCCGTCGGTCAACGCCGCCGCCGAGGAGTTTTACAGCCTGCGTGACAGGGTCGCCCGGATGAAAAGCCGCGGCTCGGCAATCACCAAGGTACTTAACAATAACCTTTCGCGGGCGGTGAAGAAGCTTTCCCTTTTGGAAAACGACCTGAACGCCTCCATGGACAGAGAAAAATACCGTATATACGGCGACCTGCTCACCGCCAACATACATCTGGTGAACAGGGGAGACAAAAGCGTCACCGTCGTGAACTATTACGACGAAAATCAGGGGGAGATAACCATACCCCTGGACATCGCCAAGTCCCCGTCACAAAACGCCAAAAACTTCTACAACAAATACCGCAAGGCCAAAAACACCGAGCTTTACGCACGGGGCCAGATAGAGACCACCAAGACGGAGATTGAATATCTGGAGTCGGTGCTTTTGTCGGTCGAAAACGCCCGCACGCCGTCTGAGCTCGGAGAAATAAAGGCCGAGCTGGAGTCCGGCGGCTATATCAGGGCCGAGGGGGGCAAAAAGCCCCGGCGTCCGTCCCCGTCCGGCCCGATGGAGCTGGAATACGGCGGCTATACCATCCTTGTCGGGCGCAATAATGTACAGAACGATTATCTGACATTGAAAATCGGGCGGAGCCGGGATTTGTGGCTCCACACCAAAAATATACCCGGCAGCCATGTGCTCGTAAAATATCAGGGCGAGGACTTCCCAAGCAGCGTGATAACCGCCGCAGCATCCCTGGCGGCCTGGTTTTCAAAGGGCAGGAGCTCCCCCAAAGTCGAGGTGGACTACTGCCCGGTAAGTCATGTAAAAAAGCCCGCCGGCGCCAAGGCCGGCATGGTGATATACGAAGGATACAATACGGCTCTTGTGGAGCCGGGAAAGGAGCTGGCGGAAAAAATTGGAAAAGATTATTGACAAAATAAACGAACCTAACGATTTGAAGTCGCTTACCTATCCGCAGCTCGACGCTTTGGCGGCGGAACTCAGGGAAGAGGTTCTTTCCGTTGTGGCAAAAAACGGAGGCCACCTTTCCAGCAATTTGGGCGTGGTGGAACTGACAATTGCCCTGTGCCGCTCTCTTGACCTGCCCAAGGACAAGCTCATTTGGGACGTCGGGCACCAGTCGTATGTATATAAAATGCTTACCGGCCGCCGGGAGGAGCTGCGCCGTCTCCGCCGGGAGGGCGGAGCTTGCGGCTTCTGCGCTCCGTGGGAGTCGGAATACGATTTTACCGTAAGCGGGCACAGCTCCGCTTCGCTGTCAACCGCTATCGGCGCCGTTATGGCGAATGAGATTACCGGCGAAAAGGGCCGGGTCTGCGCCGTTATCGGAGACGGGGCCCTTACCGGCGGCTTGGCCATTGAAGCCATTGATCACATGGGCCATCTGGACAGGCCGGTGCTGATAGTGCTCAACGACAACGAAATGTCAATAACAAAAAATGTGGGCGGTATTTCGCGTATGCTGTCCAAGGCGCGTTCGGGCATGGGCTACCGCCGGTTCAAGGATAAGGTAGAGGCCGAACTGAAAAAGCTGCCGGGCGTTTACTCGGCCACTCGCTTTGTAAAGGAGCATATCAAGTACGCTATCACCACCGCCGGCGCAATGTTCGAGTCTCTGGGCGTTACATATCTGGGCCCTGTGAACGGTCACAATATCCGGAGCATGGAGGAGATGTTCAAGCGCGCTCTGACCATGCACGAGCCGGTGCTGGTTCACGTGGTGACGCAGAAGGGCCGGGGCTATACCTATGCGGAAAAAGCGCCGGAAAAATATCACGGCGTAGGGCCCTTTGACCTGAACACCGGGGTCAAGGAAAATTTGGAAAAGACTTATTCCGCCGTGTTTGGCGAGACCATGTGCGCTTTGGCCGCCGAGGAGCCTAAGCTGGCGGTCATAACGCCGTCCATGACTCTCGGCAGCGGACTTTCCGGCTTCGCCCGCAAGTACAAAAACCGTTTTTTTGACGTGGGTATCGCCGAGGGCCACGCCGTAACCTTTGGGGCCGGTCTTGCCGCCGGGGGAGCAATACCCGTTATATCCGTTTATTCGTCTTTTTTACAAAGAGCTTATGATAATGTGATACATGATTTGGCCATTGGCAATCTCCACGCCGTACTGGCCATTGACCGGGCCGGGCTCATTCCCGGCGACGGGGCCACTCATCAGGGGGTTTTCGACGTGGCCTTCCTTTCCGCCATACCCAATGTGGCGGTGCTTGCGCCCTCCTGCTTGGACGAGCTGCGCAAGATGCTCGTCTACGCCGTAAAGGAGCACAAAGGCCCCATTGCCGTCCGTTACCCCAGGGGCGGCGAGGAGAGGTCCTTTGACAACGGCGACTTTGTGCTGGGCCGGGCAAAGGTGGTGCGAAGCGGCATGGATCTGACCATCGCCGCCTACGGTTCGATGGTCAGCCGGGCCATGGACTGTGCCGAAGCGCTGGAGGCTAAGGGCATCGCCGCCGAAGTGATCGACCTGCGTAGCGTAAAGCCTATCGACACGGCCACCGTCGTTAAAAGCATTTCCAAAACCGGCAAGCTGGTGTTTATGGAGGAGGTCGTCCGCTGCGGTGGAATAGGCGAACAGCTCGTCGCAAACCTTAAACTTAGGAGCAGGAACGTAAAGGTAAAGCTTATCTCCCTGCCCGACGCGTTTATACCCCATGCCACAATGAGCGAGCTGGAAGCGGATTACGGCTTTACTACGAGGAGCTTGTTACGCTCCATGGAGGATATATTGTGAAAAAACGCCTCGATGTTTACCTTGTGGAAGCGGGACTGGCCGGCGGCCGGGATGCCGCAAAGCGGCTCATTGCCGAGGGCAGCATATATGTTGACGGCCGCCCGGCTCAAAAGGCCGGGCAGGACGTGGACGGCTCGGCGGTGGAGCTCCGCGGCGAACTGCCGCGGTATGTAAGCCGCGGCGGGCTAAAGCTGGAAAAGGCTATAAATGCCTTTGGCATAGACCTGACCGGCAAAGTTGCCGCCGATTTGGGCGCGTCCACCGGCGGATTTACGGATTGTATGCTGCAAAACGGAGCCGCCCGGGTCTACGCCGTTGACGTTGGCCACGGGCAGCTTTCGCCAAAGCTCGCGGCCGACAGCCGCGTGATAAATATGGAGGGCACCGACGCCCGGAACCTTATCCTGCCCGAAAAGGCGGATTTTGTTTCGGCTGACGTGGCCTTTATTTCTCTGCGCCTGATTTTGCCTTCAATAAAAAATATCCTGGCCGGCGGCGGCCAACTGGCGGCGCTGATAAAGCCCCAGTTCGAGGCCGGGCGGGGCTGCCTCAATAAAAAGGGCGTGGTAAAAGATCCCGCCGTCCACGCCAGAGTCATAGAAGAGATCGTCGATTTCACCGCCGCCATGGGCTTTTTTGTCAAAGGGCTCGAACGTTCACCCATAAAGGGGCCGGAGGGCAACGCTGAATTTTTGATGTACGCCCAAAACGGCCCCTCGGGCGGCGTTGCCGGCGGTCTCAAAGCCGGCATAGCCTCTCTGGTAAGGCAATGAGAGGACAGAAAATTAACACATTGTTTACATTTATTTTGCTGATAGTATGGTATTATATAACTAAATGTTACGGTACCTTGAATTTGGACGCCGAACGTTCCTGCTATCGGAGGATGAGCTAATGGATAAAATATCTGAACTTTATCCCAATTTAAAGGGCTTTGACAGGCCTGATGAAAAGGTCACTGACTTTATATGCGGCCTTGGGGTGCAGACGGAAAATATTGTGGCCGCCGCCCGCAGCGATCTTGGGCCGGACGGCCTTTATGCCGACGTTTGGCTGTTGGCCGAGGAAAAGCGCCTTATCGTGGCCCGGCCTGACAGCGGGGCCTTTGAAACCTACGGTTTTGACGAATGGGAGATACGGCTGGAAAATTACCTCACCACCGGGGCCGTGCTGGCCGTGTGCGGCGACCGTGAGCTGGTGGCCGCCGCCTTTACCGATACCTGCGGCAAAACCGTAGGCAATATCTGCCGGGTTTGCGAACGCCTGCGCGACGGGAAGCCTCTTTCCGACGAGGATTTTCACCGGGGCGAGGAAGACCGGGTCTGCCCCAAGTGTGGCACCCCTTATCAGAAAGGCAGGCGCACCTGCCCGAAGTGCCAGAGCAAAAAGAAGCTTTTTATGCGCGTGCTGGGCTATATGCCCCGTTATAAAAAGGAATTGGCCATGGTCATGGGTATGGTGGTGCTCAGCAGCCTTATCGGCCTGCTGCGCCCCTACCTCAGCGGCAGCACCCTCTATGACCAGGTGCTGACCGAGGGCGGCAGATATTACGGAAAAATCTTGCCCTTCGTGCTGCTGATGATAGGGCTGGAGCTGCTGACCCTGGCTGTGAACATAATTCAGGGCCGCGTAGGAGCCGCGGTCTCCAGTAAAATAGTTTACGACATCAAGAGTGAGGTCTTTGGGGCCATGCAAAACCTGAGCATGAGCTTCTTCAACTCCAAGCATACCGGCAACCTGATGAACCGCGTCAATTCCGACGCCCTTGACATTCAGTACTTTCTCAACGACGGTATGCCGCAGTTTATCATCAACGCTATCACGATTATCGGTATCGGCGGCGTTGTGCTTGTTTCAAATCCACTGCTGGCGCTGCTGATAATGCTGCCCATACCCTTTATCGTTTTCATAATCCGTAAGGTGATACCCAAATTCAACCGCTTCAAGTGGATAGGCTGGCACAAATCGAGCAAGCTTAACAGCGTAATTAACGACGCTCTGCTGGGCGTCCGTGTGGTTAAGGCCTTCGGCAAGGAGCAAAGCGAAATAAGCCGGTTTGAAAACGCCACTCAGGAGCTTTACGACGTTCGGGTGAAGGAGGGCCTTATGTCCGCCCGAATTTTCCCGCTGCTGAACTACCTTATGACCATAGGCGGCCTGTTCGTCTGGGGCCTGGGCGGCTGGCAGGTTCTGAAAGGGGATATGTCCTTTGGCACGCTGATGACCTTTGTGGGCTACATAGGTATGCTTTACGCGCCGATCAACTTTATGATACGCACCTATGACTGGTGGGCCAACTGTATGAACAGCGCCCAGCGCATATTTGAGATAATCGACCGCCGCACCGACGTGCCGGAGGCCCGCGACCCCGTGGACATAGGCCGCATAAAGGGCGAGGTTGAGCTGTGTGACGTGACCTTTGCTTATGAGGCGAACAAAAACGTTCTGCACAATGTGAGCTTCCACGTTATGCCCGGCGAGATGATTGGCCTTGTGGGCCACAGCGGCGCCGGCAAGTCCACCATAACCAATATAATCACCCGGCTTTACGATGTGACCGAGGGCGAGATACTCATAGACGGCGTTAACATAAAAAAGATACGCCAAAAGGACCTCCACGGTCAGATAGGCATGGTTTTGCAGGATACCTTCCTTTTCAACGGCACCATTGCGGAAAACATCGCCTATGCTAAGCCCGACGCGTCTATGGAGGAGATAGTCCGGGCGGCCAAACTGGCCAACGCCCATGATTTTATAATGAAGCTGCCCGATGGCTATGAAACTGAGATAGGCCGGCGCAAGACCAATCTCAGCGGCGGCGAGCGGCAGCGTATCTCCATCGCCCGGGC
>CANRHW010000018.1 GCA_947630525.1 uncultured Clostridia bacterium
TTCGCTGACAGCTTAATTAGTTTAACACAATTGCTCCCGTTTGTCAAGCCCTTTTTTTAATTTTTTTAAAAAAATTTTTGACCGCAGCCCTTGTGCCCGCCCGGGTTCCCCCGAAATGCTTTGCCATTATACCACCTTGGCCCCTGTTTGTCAACCCCTTTTTTAAAAAAGTTTTAAATTTCTTCATAATCTACAAATGCCCAAAAAACCGGGGCTTTTTGTCCGGATTTTTGGGCGCTTTGCATTAGAGATCGTCCACGTCCTGAGTGGGCGTTTCGCCGGGATCGGCAGGGGTGCCTGTCCAGCTGCCCAGAGGGTCGGTCTCCAAACTTCCTTTGTCCAAAAAGGCCTGAGCGACTTCCTGCGCCTTTTCGGATTTATCAGACTTGTTGGGTTTTTCTTTGGCCTTGTTCTGCTTCATAAAGCTCTCCTTGGTTCTTTGCCGCCCGCATATTGGGGTATATCTTATGAAGAACGTCATCGTTAAATCGAAGGTCCAGCCATTCCTCCACCGCGCTTGAGGGCGGCAGGTTTTGCCTGCGCCCGGACTGGCGTTTTACGGCCATATAGCTAAGCTGTAGATTTAGAATGAAGAATACGGCCACCACGGCGGCTATCACTGCGCCGCCATAGCCCTGGACCCTCGATAAAACGGACGAAAGGGCGGGGTTTATGAACCTTATGAGCAAAACGCCCATAAGTCCCCAGAACAGGCAGAAGAGGAGGTGGGTCCTTCCGCCAATGCTCAGGAGCCCATCGCCGTAATCCCAGGAAATCGTGCCGAACAGTTTTTCCTGGACATATGAGCAGAGATATTCATAAACCCCGCCCACAGCCGCGCTGACCAGGAAGATTTTGGCAGTAGAGCTGTTTTTACTTATTAATAACGTCAATATCACGGCGCCTATGCCGTAAACTTGACTGAAAGGGCCGAAAACCATACCCTGACGGGACTCCAACACATGGTTAACAACCAGGCACCAGAGGGTCTCCGCCAGATAGCCGGCCACCGAGCCCACAGTAAAAACCGATACCAAAAACTCCATAAATCAACCACCCTTGGTAGTTATGATTTACGGAGCAAGCAGTTTTTATTCAGGAATATTATTCCGCCGAGGCGTCTATTATTCTTAATTCCTCCCGGGCATCGGTAATCGCGGCGATGAGCTGGCCCGTGGGGGTTTCCTGCTGGGGGCAGGTGCGGATAGTGGCCAAAGCGTTGTACAGGGCGGCGGCGGTTATTTCGTCGGCGCCGGCCTGATCGTCGTCGAGGGCCTTTTTCTCCCAGGCCAGTTCTTCGGCCGCCTTTGCGGGGTCGGCCTTGAAAAGCAGGATAACGGTGCCCAGCCTGTCAATATGCTTTTGTAAAATATCGTGCATTACTGTTCACCTCTGCGGTTTTTCAATTTCCAACGGATATCCTCGCCGAAGAATTTCAGTATGGTATAGCCGCCCGTCAGGCGGGAATAAAGCCGGGGAGAGTAGCGCCTTTCGGTCTCGTCGATACTGAGATTGGTAGAAATAATGGTGCGCTTGCCCTCCAGCAGGCGGTTATTGACTATGCGGAACAGCTCGGCCGAGGTAAACGGCGTTACGAACTCCGCCCCCAGATCGTCCAGTATGAGCAGCGCGGAACCGAACACCTTTTCCACCAGATAGCGGTTTTTTTCGGACACGTCGCGGTTAAAGTGCAGGTCCTCCAAAATGGGGAAAAGGGAATTGGCGCTGACGTAAAGCACGTCCTCGCCCTTGGCTATAAGGGCGTTGGCGATAGCGGAGGAAAGATAGGTTTTGCCCAGTCCGCAGCCGCCGGTAAAGAACAGATTTTCGTCGGCCGTCGCAAAATTGTCCGCAAAGCTGCGGCATATATTATAAATGGAGCGCATATTTTCCCGGGGGGATATGCCCAGGCCCGGATCGGGCTCGTCGCTGTAACAGTCCAGCCGAAAGCCCTCAAAAGTCTGGGAGGTCAGCTTTTCGGAAAGGTTGGCCTGGGTGGAAAGCTCCCTGTCAAGCTGGGACCTGACGCAGGAGCACAGCTCGCCGCCCCGGCGGCCCGTATCTCCGCAAAGGGGGCAGTCGGGCTTGTCGTCAAGATAGTCGGCGGGATAGCCGGCGGAGGTCAATATCTTGGCTCTCTCGGCGGCGGCGCGGCGATTTTCCTCCATTATTTCGCGGACGGCCGTCTCCGAGTCACAGTCGCCCTCGGCCACGCGGCGCACAAGGGCCATCCCCGTGCCGTCAAAGCCCGCCTCTATCTCCCGAAGCCGGGGATATAAGGCAAAGAGCTCGTCCTTGCGCCGGGCGAAACGCTCCCTGTGGAGCTCGCGGCGGTTCTCAATTATCCGCCGGGCCAAAGCCTCGGTATTCATAAGCTTCCCTCCCCTTTATTTGTCGCCGTTGATGCGCCGGCGCATCTCAATAAGCTCTATCTCGTCTATTTTTGTGCCCCGGGGGGCGTCCTTGCGGTCGTTTTCTTTGATTTTATCCGGGGTTTTTATACCTTTCTGATGCCAGCTTGCAAGTATCTTGTTCATGTACGCAAAGGCCAGGCGGCCCGTATTTTTAACGGTTATATCATAGGCCTGCTCCACCATTGCCGGAGAAAAGTTCATCTCGCTCTTCCACGCGTTGAGATACTTCAGCTCGGACGCGGTAAAGGCCCGGTCCAAGCCAAAAATTCGGCGGCACTGGCCCTGAAAGCGCTTTTCGGCATTGGCCCGCTTGATAACGGCCTCGGCGCTCTTGATGTCGTTGATGCCGTCCCGGTTCCAGCTCTGGGCCACCTTTTCTATGTAGGCAAAGCTCCTTTTATCCATGGAAATGCAGTATTCAAACAGCATGAGCACAAGGCTCTGATCCATGCCGTACCAATCCATAAAATTGAAAACGCAGTTTATCTCCCGGCGGGTAAGGGGCTTGTCCAGCATATGCTCCACCATTGAAATGGTTTCCCTCATGGTAGGGTCCATTTCCAAAGCCGCCGATATATCCCGGGCGGACACCTGGGGCGGCCTATCCTCGGCGGGGGAGGGCTCCGGGACGGAGGGCCCGGCGGCGCCGTATTCTATGCCGTCGCCGGTGACGGCGATAAGCCCCTTGTCGCTCCAGTATTTCCAGGCCTTTTCCACGTCGGTAACGAGAACGCCCAGGGCCTCGGCAACGGTCTCGTTATCGGCTTCAAGACCCCGGGCCGCAGCGGCCAGGCCATAAAGGTAAACCTTTATATAGGCCCCGTGAGCGCCGGCCATGTAATTATCTATAAAATCCGCCGGTACGCAGACATAACTGTTTTTAACCTTAAACGCGGCCACAGGGCCCACCACCTTCCTTAAAAATTCGTGATATAAGGGGCATAAAAGCCTGGGCTGCATACCCAGGCTTTTATGCGTTTATTTGGCGTGCTTGAAGGGATTCGAACCCCCGACCCCATGGTTCGTAGCCATGTACTCTATCCAACTGAGCTACAAGCACAACTTTCAACAAAAGTTATTATAACACACGATAAAGGAAATTGCAAACACTTTTTATTTTTTTGGGGATAAAAATTGTACAATTTTTTTGTGGGGTTTTTGTGCAACAAGTACAAAGGGCGAGCCGCAATCAGCCCGCCCGAGCGGGTCAAAAAGACCGCGCCCGGGCGGCGGAAATGACGCCGAAAGCGGATTTCGGCTATTCCTCGCTGTCTTCCCGCTCAGTTTTTGTGACGGAGACCACCTTTACGCCCTCGTCCAGGCGCATCAGGCGGACGCCCTTGGTGCTGCGGCCTATGGTGCTTATATCGGCGGCGGAAATGCGGATTACCACGCCCGCGTCGGTTATCATCAAAAGGTCGTCCTCGTCGGTAACACAGTCGATGGCCACTACATTGCCGGTCTGTTCGGTAATATTATAGTTGCGCAGGCCTATGCCGCCGCGGCTCTGGGTGCGGTAAGCGGACAGGTCGGTGCGTTTGCCGTAGCCGTACTCGGTGACGGTGAGCAGCTCGCCGCCCTGGTGGGGAGCGCACATACCCACAACATAGTCCCCCTCGCGGAGGGTGAGGGCCTTGACGCCCCTGGCCTGACGGCCCAAAGGCCGAACGCCGCTTTCGTGAAAGCGTATGGCCATGCCCTGATTAGTGCCGACAACGATCTCGTTTGAGCCGTCGGTCAGCTCCACCTTGATGAGCTCGTCGTCCTCGTCAAGGGATATGGCGATGAGCCCGCCCTTACGGACGGTGTCGTACTCGCTGAGGGCGGTTTTTTTGATAACGCCGTTTTTGGTGCACATGAACAGATACTTTCCGTCTTCAAAAGTGCGCACGGGTATGACGGCGGTAATTTTTTCGTCGTTTTCTATGGGCAGCAGGTTAACTATGGCCGTGCCCCTGGCCTGACGGCCAGCTTCGGGGAGCTGGTAGGCTTTGAGCCTGTATACCCGGCCCCTGTCGGTAAAGAACAGCACAAGGTCGTGAGTGGACGAGGAAAATATGGTTTCCACATAGTCCTCCTCGCGGGTCTGCAAACCGGCGATGCCCCGGCCGCCCCGGCGCTGGCTGCGGTAGGTATCGGTGGGCACGCGCTTAACATAACCGAAGTGGGTGAGGGTGATGATGTTTTCTTCCTCCTCGATAAGGTCCTCGATGTCGATATCGTCCACCATATTGGTTATTTCAGTGCGGCGCTCGTCGCCGTATTTTTCTTTTATCACCAGCAGTTCCTGCTTGATGATATCCAGCACCATACTTTCGTTGTTCAACACGTCGTTATAATACTTTATTTTTTCCAGAAGTTCGTCATATTCGGCCTGGAGCTTTTCCTTTTCCAGACCTTGCAGCCGGGCGAGACGCATATCCAATATGGCCTTGGCCTGTTCGTCGGAAAGGCCGAAAGCCGCCATAAGGTTTTCTTTGGCGTCGTCGTAGCTCTCGCGAATGACCTTTATCACCGCGTCGATATTGTCAAGGGCGATGAGCAGGCCCTCCAATATATGAGCGCGGGCCTTGGCCCTGGCCAGGTCGTAGCGGGTCCGGCGGACTATGACCTCCTCCTGGAAAGCCAGGTAGTGCTCCAACACCTCTTTGAGGTTGAGTATCTTGGGCTGACCGTCGGCAAGGGCCAGCATGATTACGCCGAAAACCTCCTGCATCTGGGTGTTTTTGTAGAGATTGTTAAGTACCACGTTGGCGTTGGCGTCTCTCTTGAGTTCGATGACGATGCGCATACCGTCGCGGTCGGACTCGTCGCGGAGACCGCTGATGCCATCAATTCGCTTTTCACGGACGTGTTCGGCTATTTTTTCGATAAGGCGGGCCTTGTTCACCTTATAGGGTATCTCGGTAACAATAATGCGCTGCTTTGAGCCCTCCTCGCCCTCAATCTCGGCCCTGGCCCGCGTAAGTATCTTGCCCCGGCCGGTTTGATAGGCGGCGCGGATGCCGCTGCGGCCCATGATAAGGCCGCCGGTAGGGAAGTCCGGCCCCTTTATATAGCCCATGAGCTCGTCGATGGAGATATCCCGGTTGTCAATGAGGGCCACTATGCCGTTAATTACCTCGGTCAGGTTGTGAGGAGGTATATTAGTGGCCATGCCCACGGCAATGCCGTTGCTGCCGTTGATGAGAAGCTGAGGCAGCCTGGACGGCAGCACGGTGGGTTCTTTAAGGCTGTCGTCAAAGTTGGGCATAAAGTCGATGGTGTCTTTTTCAATGTCGTTAAGGGCCTCCAGGGCTATCCTGCTGAGGCGGGATTCGGTATAACGGTAGGCGGCCGGAGGGTCGCCGTCCACGCTGCCGAAGTTGCCGTGGCCGTCGATAAGGGGATAGCGCAGGGAAAAATCCTGGGCCATACGAACCATAGCGTCATAAACGCTGGCGTCGCCGTGGGGGTGATACTTACCCAGCACGTCGCCCACGGTGGCGGCGCATTTTTTGTAAGGCTTGTCGGGGGTGTAGCCCGCCTGATACATAGTATACAGTATGCGGCGGTGAACGGGTTTAAGTCCGTCTCTTACATCCGGCAGCGCGCGGCTGACGATTACGCTCATGGCGTACTGGATGTAGGAGGTCTTCATCTCGTCGACTATTTCTACATCGGTTATCTTACCGGGGTTGAAGTCATTTATTTCTGCCATATTTCACATACCTTTCCGTAGCAATCAGAACTTGGAGGCGGCGGGGCCGTCCATTGGCCGTTCCCAATCAAATGTCAAGATTTACAACGTCCTTGGCGTTGGTCTCGATAAATTCCCGCCGGGGCTCAACTTTGTCGCCCATAAGGATAGTAAAGATATTGTCGGCGGCAATAGCGTCCTCCAAGGTCACCCTGAGCATACTGCGGGTCTCGGGATTCATGGTGGTCTCCCAAAGCTGCTCGGGGTTCATTTCGCCAAGACCTTTGTAGCGCTGTATATCCACCTTTACGTCGTCGCCGTATTTTTCGCGGAAATCGCGCATGGCCTTTTCCTGCTCCTCTTCGGTGTAGGTGTAGCTCTCCTCCTTACCCTTTTTGTTTTTGAACAGGGGGGGCTGGGCCAGATACACGTGACCCTCCTCCACCAAGGGCCGCATAAAGCGGAAGAAGAAGGTGAGGAGCAGCGTTCTGATATGGCTGCCGTCCACATCGGCATCGGCCATGATTATGACCTTGCCGTAGCGGAGCTTGCTTATGTCGAACTCGTCCCCGATGCCGGCGCCCAGCGCCGTAATGACCGGGGTGAGCTTGTCGTTGCCGTAAACCTTGTCGATACGGGATTTTTCCACGTTGAGCATTTTTCCCCAAAGCGGAAGTATGGCCTGGAAGTTCCTGTCCCGGCCCTGCTTGGCGCTGCCGCCGGCGGAATCTCCCTCGACGATATATATTTCGGTGCGCTCCACGCCGTTTTCGATACAGTCGGCCAGCTTGCCCGGGAGGGTGGTATTTTCCAGGGAGTTTTTCCGCCTTGTGAGCTCCCGGGCCTTGCGGGCGGCCTCGCGGGCGCGGTTGGCGGTCATGGCCTTGTCGATAATCATTCGCGCCACGGCGGGATTTTCTTCAAGATAATTGGTCAGGGTCTCGTTCATGGCGTTTTCTACCAGGGTGCGAACCTCGATATTCCCGAGCTTCGTTTTGGTCTGCCCCTCGAACTGAGCCTCGGCCAGCTTGACGGAGATGACGGCCGTCAAGCCCTCGCGCACGTCGTCGCCGCTGAGCTTGCGGTCCCCGTCCTTGATAAGGTTATACTTTTTGCCGTAATCATTAATTATCTTTGTCAGGGCGTTTTTAAAGCCCGTTTCATGATAGCCGCCCTCGGTGGTATGTATGTTGTTGGCGAAGGAGACTATTATCTCGTTGTAGTCGTTATTGTACTGCATGGCGACTTCAACGTTCATATCCTCTTTTTCGTTTTCAAAATATATTACCTGTGGGTGCAGAGCCTCCTTATTGCGGTTGATATATTCCACAAAGGAGATGATGCCGCCCTCGTACATAAGGCTTTCGCACCGGGGCTCCTCTCCTCTTTGGTCGGTAAGGGTTATGCGTATGCCCTTGTTGAGGAAGGCCTGCTCCCTCATGCGGCGGAGCAGCACCTCATAGTCGAACTCCAGCACGTCAAAAATTTCCGGATCGGGCTTAAATTTAGTCACCGTGCCGGTGTGGTCGGTTTTGCCCACAACGGCAAGAGGAGCGAGGGGATTGCCCCTCTCATACTTCTGATAGTGAACGTCCTTACCGTCATGGACCCACACCTCCAGCCACTCGCTGAGAGCGTTAACGACGCTGGCGCCCACGCCGTGGAGACCGCCGGAAACCTTGTAGCCGTCGCCGCCGAACTTGCCGCCGGCGTGGAGCACGGTATGGACAACTTCAACGGTCGATATCCCCTGAGTGGGGTGTATGCCCGTAGGGATACCGCGGCCGTTGTCCGTAACGGTAATGATATTGTCCTTGCCTATTTCAATTTCGATATGGGTGCAGTATCCCGCCAAAGCCTCGTCGATACTGTTGTCCACAATTTCGTACACAAGGTGGTGGAGGCCGTTTTCCCCTGTGGAGCCTATATACATACCGGGGCGCTTACGGACGGCCTCGAGGCCCTCCAGCACCTGTATTTGGCTCTCGTCATATGTCTTTGTCGTCTTTTCCTCCAAAGTTATCTACCTCGCTCTATAAAAATAATCATATACATTTATAAAATTAACCGTTAAACCGTCAAATACGGCTTCCGCGCTTTTATTCTACCCTTTTTAACAAGGTGGCCGACGAGACCTGGGAGATATAAATTTTATCGCCGCACAAAATATAAGACTTCGGTATATCCTCGGCCACGTTTACCACCTGGCCGCGCTTTTCGCACTCCTTAAAAAATTCTCTGGTCTTTTTGCTTATGGATGTGGTCTCCATATCGAGTATTGCCACGATATCGTTATATTTAATCACGGAGTTTCCGCCAATATTCAAATACATCTTATCTCCCCTGACAAATTTTGTCTAAAAATCATTCCCCGCGGCCGATTGCCTTTCCGTTTTCAATCTTTATCACATTATTGTATTCTTTTATATTTGAATTTTCCGGCTCGGTACAAGTGATAATCACCTGTTTGCCGGAAATTTTTTCTCTCAAAAAATCCCGGCGAAATTTGTCCAGCTCGCTCATAATGTCGTCCAGAAGCATCACCGGACTTTCCCCGGTTTCTTTCAGTATAAGCTCGGTTTGGGCCGCTTTTAAGCAGAGCACTATGCTCCTCTGCTGACCCTGGCTGGCGTAGCTGCGGGCGCTTTTATCGTTGATTTTAAACAAAATATCGTCCCGATGGGGGCCCACAAAGCATATTTTATTTTCTTTTTCGCTCTCCTCCATTTCGTCAAGCTTCCGGAGAAAAGCGGCCACTGTTTCTTCCCTCGTGGACTCCGGCTTGACCGAGGCGGCGTAGCTCAGCTCCAGCCTCTCCCGCCCGGCCGAAATGTCAAGCTGCACCTGGGCGGCTATATCCTTTACGCTGTCGATGTACGACCGCCGGGTGTGAATTATCCTCGCCCCTATTTCCGCAAGCTGCTGATTGAATACCGGCAGCAGCTTGTAATCCTCCCGGCGCAGGAGACTGCTCTTTTGCTTTAGAACAAGATTATAGGTCATAAGCGCTGACAGATAAGCCGGCCTCAAAGGTATTATGGAGCTGTCCACAAACCTCCGCCGAACCTCCGGCGAGCCCTTGACCAGGTTCATTTCGTCGGGAGTAAAGAGAACGCACACAAACCTGCCTATGAGCTGACTTGTCTTTTTTAACTCTATTTCGTTTAAAAATATTTTTTTGGTTTTTCCCTCAAATCTTATTTCGCCCTCATATTCCCTTTCGCCGGAGCTGAAGGAAAGATTTATCTTACCCTCCTGGCAGCCGTATTTCAAAGCTTCGCGGCCGCCCCCTCTGAGCCCCCGCCCCTGGGAAAAATAATAGACCGCCTCGAGAGCGTTGGTCTTGCCCATGCCGTTGCCCCCGCAGATGATGTTCACCCCCGGGTCAAAGGTCAGTTTTTCATTTTCATAATTTCTGAAATTTCGAAGACACAGCGATCTTACATACATACAATTACATCTTTCATATAATTTCGTATTTTTCTCCGTTATACTCAAAGCTGTCGCCGGGATAAAGCTTCCTCCCGCGGCGCAGCTCGGCCTGGCCGTTGACCTTTACGAAACCGTCCTGCACAAGGCGCTTGGCCTCGCCGCCGGCCAATACCGCGCCGGCAAGCTTCATAGCCGAATCGAGCTTGATAAATTCAGTGTCTATTTTTATTTTTTTCATAAATTCAAACCTTTGTCAATACCTGATAATGACTGCCGTCACCACTAAAGGAATTTAATTACAGCCTTACCGGCAGCACCATGAACATATAGGAGTCGTCCTCGGGCGAGCAAACTATAATGGGATTAAGGGGAGAATTCATTTTCAGCCTTATGCTTTCATCCTCGCACCTGGCCACGGCGTCGTGAAGATAACGGTAATTAAAGCCGATGGTCATTTCCTCGTCCTTGTAATCGCACTCAACAATGTCGTTTACCCGGCCAAGCTGAGTTTCGCACTTTATCTTTATCTTACCGTCAGTAAAAGTTACGCGGATGGGATTTTTGCTGACCTGGTCTATAATGGGTTCAACTCTCTCGATAGTTTTTACAAAATCCCTACCCTCAACATCGAGCTCGACTTTGAACTGCTTGGGGATTATCTGCTTGTAGGAGAAAAATTCGCCGTCGATGAGCCGAGAGGTAAGCGTAAAAGCGGCGCACTCAAACCGAGCCTGATTTTCGCCCACGGTTATTTTAACGATTTCTTCTTCATCGTCTTTAAGCATATTCTTTAATTCATTCAAAGTTTTGCCGGGAACTATAAACTTTATATTTTGAGGACTTTCGTTAAGCTCCTTGGTTATCATGGCCATCCTTACGAGATCCACAGAAACCAGGGTGAGCCTGCCTTCCTCAACCTCGAAAAGAGTTCCCTTTAAAACCTTTCTTACCTCGTCGGGATTAGTGCTCACCGCGAAGATGGTCTTGTTGATCATGTCCTTTAAAACCGGCGACGGCAGCTTTAAATCGGTCAGGGCGGCGATCTCCGGCAGCTCCGGATATTCGTTTGACGAAAGCCCAACCACCGTATAGTCGGAGTTAAGGCAGGTTATGGAAACATTGTTCTTTTCCCCCGCTACCAATTCCATTACGTCTTTGGGGAGCTTGCGCACGATATCATTCATCATGCGGCAATTTACCACAATTTCTCCTTCCTCCGCCACATTGGCCGGAATTGAAGTTTCGATACAGATTTCCATATTGTTGCCCTTTAAGTGGAGCAGCCCGCCCTTGGCCCTGAGCAGGACCCCCTCCAAATGGGGAGATACGGCGTTAGCTTCGACAGCCTTTGAAACAAGTCCCAGCGCCGAACTGAGCTTGTCGGTATCGCAGTAAAATTTCATGATTAAACCTTCTCTTTTATAAAAAAATATAATAATAATAAATTTTTAGTAGTATTAGGGGGTGATAAAACTGTTAAAAGCCGTAATTTGTCCCAATAGAAACGGAAATTTTCATCAACATATCATGTTGATAAAGCGGACGGGCCTATGGAAAATTATTTAGAGTTTCTGTTGATTTAACAGCCTAAACTGTGGAAAGGTGTTAATAGTTTAATAAGGGCATAAATATGTCATGGGGATTTTTCGCCGGCTTGTTAATATCCTGTTAAATAAAATCCACATGCCTATAAAAACGGACATTTTGAAACTTAGGATTCGTTTTTAATATCCCTTATTATATCGCTGACGGTGACCTTCATCATCGGGTCGGCGGAAATTTTTTCTTCTATGCTTTTAATGGCGTACATCGCGGTGGAGTGGTCCTTTCCAAACAGAGCTCCTATTTTTGGAAAAGACATGCCCAAAATTTCTCTTATAACAAACATTGTCACCTGTCTGGCTGTGGAATAATACTTAGTTCTGTTGCCGGATTTGAGCTCGTTTACCGTAATATTAAAAACGCTGGCGCAGTATTCTATTATTTCGTCCGTCGTAATGGTCGAAATGTCTCTCGGGCCGTAGGTTTTAAGAGCCTCCTCCGCCAGTTCAAGAGTGATGTCCCTGTTGACGAGGCTTTTATAGGCGGCGATTCGGTTCAGCGCCCCCTCCAGTTCGCGTACGTTTGAATTGGCGTTTTCGCAAATAAGGTAATATATTTCATCCTCTATTTGCAGCTGCATTTCATTGGCTTTGTTTTTCAATATGGCGAGCTTCGTGTCGAAGTCCGGCGGCTGAATGTCGCACTGTATTCCCCATTGAAAGCGGGAAATAAGCCTCTCCTCCAAAGTTTTTATCTCGTTCGGCGGCCGGTCGCTGGTGATAACTATCTGCTTATTGGCCTCGTAAAGGACGTTGAAGGTATTGAAAAATTCTTCTTCTATACTCTGTTTTCCGGCGATGAACTGTATGTCGTCTATGAGCAGCACGTCCATTTTGCGGTATTTTTCCCTAAACTCGAAAGGGCGGTTTTCCCTTATGGCGTCCACCAGCTCGTTGGTGAATTTTTCCGATGTGACGAGGGCGGTTTTGATTTCGGGATAATTTTCGTTTATGTAATTTTTAATGGCGTGGATTAGGTGGGTTTTGCCGAGCCCCACTCCGCCGTACAGAAAAAGGGGATTGTACATTTGCACCATGCCCGGAGCGTCGGCCACGGCGGCGCAGACCGCGTGGGCCATCCTGTTGCTGCCGCCGACGACGAAGTTGTCAAAGGTATAGTTGTCATATTTCCGCTGGGGGTCCCGCCGGCTGCCCTGCTTGTTTTCCTCCTGAGTTTTTAAGGAAATTTCAACCTCCGGCATTTCGCCGGAAACCTCGTTAAAGGAATGCTTTATAAGCGACGAATACCGCTTTGAAACAAGGTTGCGGTTAATTTCATTTTCGGCGGACAAATTAAGCAGACCCTTGTCGTAGGAAACAGGGGTCAGAGTTTTTATCCAGGTATTAAAGGCCAAGGGCGTGCACTCTTCTTCAATTAAAGTAAGACATTTGTTCCAAACATCGTTTAATTCATTTGTAGTCATAGGAAATCTCCTTGAAAAATGGGTGTTGTGGAAAACTAACAGTTTTTTAAATGGCTGTGGAAAAAACCTGTGGAAAACTCTCGAAAATACTGTAAAATAAGGAGTTTTTCTGTTAAAAACTATAAAAATCAGCTTAAAACCTGTGGAAAACTCAGTCAAAACCAATAACGAGCCATACATTAATTATAGCAAAAATTAAAGTAAATTTCAAGTCCTAATTTAATTAATTTAAAGATTTTAAAAATTTTTGAAAAAAAATATTGACAAAGGAGACGGAAATAATATATAATATGTTGGCACTGTTATGGAGTTATTACGCGGTAATAAAACTTAAGGAGGTGTTAAGATGCTTAGAACCTATCAGCCCAATGTGAGGAAGAGAAAAAAGGATCACGGCTTTAGAAGCAGGATGAGTACTTCTAACGGTAGGAAGGTACTTAAGAGGCGCCGTCAGAGAGGTAGGAAGGTGCTTTCTGCCTGATAAGGGCGGGAAGTATCTTTTCCTTACGGCAGGATAAAAGAATGAAGAAGACGACTTCCATTAAGGAAAATAAGGATTTCAGAAGGCTTTATTATAAAGGGAAAAACGTCGCCAACGAGCTTTTGGCGGTTTATAGCCGCCGGACGGGCGTTTCCGGCTGCCGCCTGGGCATAACGGTGTCGGCCAAGGTAGGCAAAGCCACGGTTCGCAACCGGGTCCGCCGTCTTATTCGTGAAAGCTACCGTCTTATGGAAGATAGGGTGGTTTCCGGCTGCGATATTGTCGTCGTCGCCAGGGGCAGGGCCGCATCTTCCGATTTTAGGAGCGTTTCTTCCGCTTTAGAGAGAGCTCTTAGCAAGAGCGGACTGTTGAAATGAGCAGATTTTGTATATTTCTTATTAAATTTTACCGCGCACACCTGTCAGGTTTGAAGGTGCCATGCTGTCGCTTTACTCCGACCTGCTCTCAGTACGCCCTGGAGGCCTTTGAAAAGTATGGTTTTTTTAAAGGTCTGCGGCTTTCTCTTTTTAGAATATTGAGGTGTAATCCTTTCTGTAAGGGGGGCTACGATCCCCTTCCTTAGAAATTTCCACGTAAGGAGAAATGCAGA
>CANRHW010000019.1 GCA_947630525.1 uncultured Clostridia bacterium
CCCCCATGCTATAAAGGCTTTAGAACAGACGCAACGCAAAAGACGCCCATTTGAGCGTCTCGACTGCGAACAATATGCTGTTACCAAGGTCCGCCTCAGACGGCGCGGACTACCTTATTGCTGCGAAGGCAGCGGGAGCAAACATGAATTGTCTTGGGTGTGCCGTTAACAAGAGCCTTGACGGTACGTACATTGGGCTTCCACGCACGGTTAGCTCTCCTGTGAGAGTGAGAGACCTTAATGCCAAAGGTCACGCCCTTGCCGCAGATATCGCACTTTGCCATTGCTATTACCTCCTTACATGATCCTTTATCAAATCAAGCAGGTTATATTATAACAGATTATTTTCAAAAATGCAAGTGGTTTTTGAATATTTATCAAAAAAATTTTCGGGATATATCAAAAAAGGACTTAAAATTCCCTTAACTCCGATAAAAAACAATGTTGACTAATCGGGCGCGGAGTATTATAATGTAAGGGATAACAAGTCAAAGGGGGCTTGACGCCGCCCCCGGAAAAGGATAGGTTCAATGAAGCTGCAAGTTCTTGATACGACCCTGCGTGACGGCGCACAGTCCGCGGCCGTGTCGTTTTCAATACCCGACAAAATCAAAATAGTGCGGCTGCTGGACGAGCTGGGCATAGACCTTATCGAGGCGGGCAACCCTTTTTCCAACGTAAAGGATCGGGAGCTGTTCCGGGAAATCGAAAGGGTGCCTCTTAAGCACGCAAAGCTGGTGGCCTTTGGCAGCACCCGGCGGGTGGGGGTTTCCGTCCGTAAGGACGAGGCCCTTGAAGCCCTTATGGGCGCCGGAACGGAGTACGTCTCCGTTTTCGGCAAGGCCTGGGACCTGCACGTCAGCGAGGTGCTGCACACCACTCTTGAAGAAAATCTGGCCATGATAGGCGACACGGTGAGCTATGCCGTCAGCCGGGGCAAGCGGGTGATTTTTGACGCGGAGCACTTTTTCGACGGCTACAAGCGCAACCCGGCTTACGCCCTCAAAGTCCTGGATACCGCCGACAAGGCCGGGGCCGAGGTAATCTGCCTATGCGACACTAACGGCGGCTGCTTCCCGGATGAGATAGCGGAAATAACGGGAGTTGCCGTCAAAGCGGCGAGCTGCTCCATCGGTATACATACCCATAACGACAGCGGCATGGCCGTTGGCGCGGCGGTTATGGGAGTGCTGGCCGGGGCCGGTCACGTACAGGGCACCCTGAACGGTATCGGCGAACGCTGCGGCAATGCCAACCTCGCCACGATAATCGCCAATCTACAGTTGAAGCGGGGCTACGACATACTCACCCCGGCCCAGTTGGAGAGCCTTACCTCGGTGTGCAGAGGCGTGGCCGAAATCACGAATATAAGTATAAGCGGTATGCCCTATGTCAGCAAAGGCGCTTTTTCGCACAAGGGCGGTATGCACATAGACGCGGTGATGAAGCTGCCGCAAACCTTTGAGCACATTGACCCCGCCGTGGTTGGCAACGAGCGCACCCTGCTGGTCAGCGAGGTGGCGGGCAAGAGTGCGCTGATGCCTCTGCTGGCAAGGATAGACCCCTCTATCGACCGCAGTTCGCCAAAGATGAAAGACATAGTGGCCAGGATGAAGGAGCTGGAGTACAACGGCTATCAGTTCGAGGCGGCGGAAGCCAGCCTGGAGCTTGAAATACGCCGGGTACTGGGCATGACCCGCCACTTCTTCGATATAGAGCGATTCAGGGCGATGACCGAAAAGGACGGCATGGCCGGCGACGCCCTGATAGGCTATTCCACAGCCTTTGTGAAGGTGAATGTGGACGGCGAAAGCGAAATAACCGCCGCCGACAGCAGCGACGGCCCCGTAAACGCCCTCGACCTGGCGCTGCGCAAGGCGCTCAAACGGTTCTATCCCGACCTTGAAAGGATGCGCCTGGTGGACTACAAGGTGCGCGTACTGGACCAGTCCGCCGCCACCGGCGCAAGGGTGCGGGTCTTGGTGGAATCCACCGACGGGCGGGACAGCTGGACCACCGTCGGCGTAAGCACCGACATAATCATGGCTTCGCGCAAGGCTCTGGAGGACTCAATTGAATATAAGCTCCTTAAGGATAAAAAAGAAAGGTGATACAGATATGGGAATGACAATGACACAGAAAATTCTCGCCAAAAAGGCGGGACTTAGCCAGGTAAAGGCCGACGAGCTGGTGCTCGTTAACCTGGATCTATGCATGGCTAACGACGTTACCGGCCCCGTGGCCGTAAACGTTTTTGAAAAAGCCGGCTTCAGCGTCAAGTATCCGGACAAGGTGTGCTTTGTGCTGGATCACTTTACGCCCAACAAGGACATCAAAAGCGCCCAGCAGTGCAAGCAGGTTCGGGAATTTGCGAAAAAATGGAACATAAGCAAATTCTTTGAGGGCGGCTGCGCCGGCGTAGAGCACGCTATTCTCCCCGAAAAAGGCATCGTCAAGGCCGGCGACGCGGTCATCGGCGCCGACAGCCACACCTGCACCTACGGCGCTCTCAACGCTTTCAGCACCGGCGTAGGCTCTACGGATATGGCGGTGGGTATGGCCACCGGCAAGGCGTGGATGAAGGTTCCCCGGGCGCACCGCTTTAATCTGACCGGCAAATTTGGCAAAAACACCTGCGGCAAGGACCTAATCCTGTACATAATCTCAAAGATCGGCGTTGACGGCGCTCTTTACGGCTCCATGGAGTTCACCGGGCCCGGCGTGGGCGAGCTCACAATGGACGAGCGCTTCACCATTGCAAATATGGCTATCGAGGCCGGCGCCAAAAACGGTATCTTCCCCGGAGACGACAAGACCGAGGCCTACCTTAAAGCCGCCGGATGTAAGGACTACTCCTTTGTGACGCCCGACGACGACGCCGTATATGAGACCACAATGGATATCGATCTGTCTCAGGTTCCGCAGATGGTGGCCTTCCCTCATCTGCCTGAAAACGGCAAAACCGTACAGGAAGCCGAAGCCATGCACATTAAGCTGGATCAGGTAGTGATAGGCAGCTGTACCAACGGCCGTTACAGCGATATGGAAATCGCGGCAAGGGTAATGGACGGCAAGCACGTGGCCCCCGGCGTGCGCTGCCTCATTATACCCGCCACCCCCAAGATTTGGACCCAGTGCATGGAAAACGGGCTGTTCAAGATATTCATGGACGCGGGCTGCATTGTTTCGCCGCCTACCTGCGGCCCATGTCTGGGCGGCCATATGGGCATACTTGCCGACGGTGAAAAGGCGATCTCCACCACGAACCGCAACTTTGTGGGGCGTATGGGCCATGTTGAGAGCGAGGTTTACCTGGCCTCTCCCCTTGTAGCCGCCACCAGCGCACTTACCGGATATATCACGGCTCCCGCCGAGTAAAAGGAGGATAATATTATGCAGATAAAAGGCAGCGTATTCAAATACGGCGACAACGTTGACACCGACGTAATCATTCCCGCCCGCTATCTCAACGTCAGCGATGCAAAGCTCCTCAGCGAGCATTGCATGGAGGATATTGACCAGAGCTTTATCAAGGAGGTCAAGGACGGCGACGTAATGGTAGGCGGATTTAACTTCGGCTGCGGCTCCAGCCGCGAGCACGCGCCCATCGCCATCAAGGCCAGCGGAATTAGCCTTGTCATAGCCAAGAGCTTTGCCCGTATATTTTACCGCAATTCCATTAACATCGGCCTGCCCATTTTGGAGTGCCCGGCCTGTGTGGACGAGGCGGAAAAGGGCGACGTTATAGAGGCGGACCTCTCCGCAGGCGTTATCAGGAACGTGACTAAGGGCAAGGAATACCAGACTACGCCTTTCCCCGAGTTCATACAGGAGATAATCAACGCGGGCGGCTTGACCAACTACGCCGCGCGTATGTAGCCGGCGCGATAAAGCCCCTTTCCCATATAAAATGAAAATACACCGCCGTAAAGCGGAAAATTGGAGGAAATAGATATGATAAAGAATATAGCGGTCATCCCCGGCGACGGCATAGGCGAAGAAGTCGTTGCGCAAACCGTAAGGGTTCTTGACGCCGTGGGAGAAAAGTTCGGCCACAAATTCAACTACACCTATCTCGAAGCCGGCGGCTGCGCCATCGACAGCACCGGCAAGCCCCTGCCGGAGGCCACTCTTGAAGCCTGCAAAAAGAGCGACAGCGTGCTTTTGGGCGCGGTGGGCGGCCCCAAGTGGGATCACATTCCCGGCATACGTCCCGAGCAAGCGCTGCTGGGGCTCCGCGGCGGCCTTGGCCTGTTTGCGAACCTGCGTCCGGCCATTATGTATGACCAGCTCAAGGAGGCCTGCCCGCTTAAAGAGAGCATTATCGAAGGCGGCCTGAATATAATGATAGTACGCGAGCTCACCGGCGGCATATACTTCGGCAAAAGCGGCCGCAGCGAGGATGGCAAGACAGGCTACGACGTGGAGGAGTACTCTTTCTACGAGATAGAGCGGCTGCTCCGCCAGGCGGCCGAGATTGCCATGAAGCGCAATAAGCACGTAACCGTGGTCGATAAAGCCAACATTCTTGAAACCTCGCGTATGTGGCGTGAATGTGCCGGCAAGGTTTTTGCTGATTATCCCGAAATCAGGGTCGACTTCCTGTATGTTGACAACGCCTCGATGCAGTTGGTTCGTAACCCCCGTCAGTTCGACGTTATAGCCACCAGCAACATCTTCGGCGACATACTTTCCGACGAGGCCAGCCAGATAACCGGCTCCATCGGTATGCTCCCCTCCGCTTCTCTCGGCGAGGGCAGCTTTGGCATGTACGAGCCCGTACACGGCTCCGCGCCTGACATCGCCGGCAAAAACATTGCCAATCCCTTGGCCACCATACTTTCCGGCGCAATGATGCTGCGCTATTCTTTCGGTATGCAGGCCGAGGCCGACGCCATTGAGGCCGCCGTTGGCAAGGCCCTCGACGCCGGCTGCCGTACCGCAGATATCGCCGGCGGCGTGACCCCCATCGGCACAAAGGAAATGGGCGACGCGGTCATCAAATTCCTGTAAAATATAATCGGTTTCATAAAAAAATTCGGTCAGTCCCCTCTCCCGCCGTGAGAGGGGACTGTCTTCGTCTGTCCGGGGTAATGAGAAAATTTTGAGCTTCTTTTTATAAAAAAGGCTTTACAAGTAAAAAAATGTGTGTTATACTGTTAGTGCGACATAATTGGATATGAAAGGAGCATGGGAAGTATTTTTTGTGCGCTCTTTTGGTGTGCAGGTTTTTATGTGCCAAATTTTTTGATTTGAATAATAGTAAATCATTTCGGTTATCTTTGTAGTGGTAAAAATGCTGCTCCATGGGATGGCCGGATAACGCTATATTGGCACATTGTCAGGGTGTTTTCTTGTATCATATCCAATTTATGTCGCAGTAAATTCGGAGCAAGCGTTTTTCGTGCGCGGCTTCGAATAGCTGCGCATTTTTTATTTGCGCTAAAATTTATTATATATAGGAGGAATTGCATATGAACAAACTCAAAAAACTGCTCGCCGTGCTGGTGTGCATGGCAATGACGCTGACTGTAGTGCCGGGACTGACCGTCAGCGCGGAGGAGAGCGACGGAACGTTCTCTTACCACATAGTAAACGACAATCAAATCGAAATTACCGGCTACACAGGCGATGAAAATGAAGTCATTTTTCCCGAAGAAATAGACGGCCTTCCGGTTACGAGCATTGGCCCGAATGTTTTCTATAACGCCAAAAACGTTGAAAATGTTGTGATACCGGGCAGTGTGGTACTGATACGGAATAATGCGTTTTCACAATGTAATCTGCTTTCTGAAATTGTGATACCGGAAAACGTGTTAAGCGTAGGAGAGAATGCGTTCTCCTATAGTCAAAACCTTGTGAGCGTCGAATTCGAGGGAGAAAATGTAGAGCTGGGGAATCATATCTTCTCCGAATGTTCAAGCTTGACGGATGTTACTCTCCCTACCGGCTTAAAGACAATAAGCAGCTATGCTTTTGCAGGTTGTTCAAGCCTGACAAATATCGATGTGCCAAGCGGCGTGACGAGCATAGAAAATGATGCGTTTTCAATGTGTACGAGCCTAACAAGCATCACTATACCTTCCAGCGTGACAAGTATACGGGGTAACTCGTTTTACGGATGTACTGACCTGACGATATACGGACTTCAAAACAGCTATGCAGATATATTTGCGTCAGAATCTGGAATCACATTTGAAAGCACCGGAATTGCTGATATCGAATACGGATATGAGTACAAGTTTTATGACAATCATGCCGAGCTTGTCAAATGCAGCAGCAAGAATACAGACATTGTTATACAAGACGAGGTCATGGGGCTGCCTGTTACGGTTATCGCTGACAAGGCCTTCTGGAGCAAAAGAATAGATACTTTAACCATGGGCAAGAACGTCAGAAAAATAGGTTCAGACGCTTTCGATGCTGTAAATATTAATATTGTGGACATTGACGCATGGGCGCAGATAGACTTTGAAACCGGCATCAAAAAAGGCACAAAAATTTTATATAACGGCTCGCCCGTTACAGAAATAAACATTTCTGACGGAGTAACACGTATTGGCGACTATGCCTTTTATAATTTTGCCGACCTCGAAAAAATAAGCATTCCGTCAAGCGTAACCTCAATAGGAAAAAGCGCTTTCACCAATACAAAATTTTATGAAGACGCTAATAACTGGGAGGAATTTGACGGTGCGTCACCAGGGAAAGATTTATACTTGGGAGACTGCCTGATAGAAAGACGCACTTCTAGTTCATTTGGTGAAGGTCTCTCGAATGCCCTGCATAATGATACAAAAATAATTGCCGATTATGGCTGCGATGATTATTTTGTAATTCCCGCCAATCTCGTTGAATTGGGAAAGGGCAACGGCAAATATGTGTCCGGAGTTGATAATGAGAACGAGAACTTTATTATGGAAACCTTTGGGGACCAATATGGAAATAAGGTTTTATTTAACAAAGGGAGAACAAAGCTCTTCGGCTGTAGAGGTACAGCCGAAACCTACACCGTGCCTGACGGCGTTGAATATATTGACAATGGCGCGTTTTCCAAATCATTGATCGAAACGGTCGTGCTGCCCAAAGGTATAAAAACAATCGGTAATGAGGCGTTCAAATATTGTAAACTGACCACCATTAATTTCCCCGATACGCTTACATATATTGGCGACAGCGCCTTTGACGGATGCAATCTAACAGGGGTAATAGATATTCCTCCAAGTGTAATATATATTGGAGACCAAGCTTTTTCGAACTGCGAAATAACAAAACTGCACATTCCGTCAACCTTGTCTTATTTGGGCAAATCTGCTTTTAGCGGCAACAATCTTACCGGCTTGACCATAGACGATGGGGTGACATCCCTTGATAATCAAGAATTTAGCTTTGACCCCGATAAAGAAAATGACGACATAGTGCTGCCGTCGTGCCTGACCTCGTTGGATAACACTTATTTCATGAATTTCTGGGGGAAAATAACAATACCCGACGGTGTTGAAAACATCTCATATTCAGCCTTAGAACCCGTGACGTCGCCGGATAACGAGGAAATAATTATCGGTCCCACCGTTGTCGCTCCGCGCGCCAGCTATGCCGAGGAGTATGCCATAAAGAACGGTCTTCCGCTCGAAATTTCAGGCGATGCGAAAAAGCCCTGGAAAATTGAATATGTAAAATACGACGACTGCGTCAAAATATACGGATATACCGGCGATTTGGAAGAAATAACCCTGCCTGACACCATCGAGGGCCTCCCTGTTGTTGGGATATTTAATAATAACAGCTCAGGCTTCCGTAAACTCCGGGGCTTGACCTTATCCAAAAATATATCGCAAATAGAAAAAAGTGCCTTTAGCAACTGTGACGAACTTAAGTATATAAATATGAACGAGGGACTTAAGTCCATTGGCGACAATGCCTTTGAAGGCTGCACAGGTCTAACGAGCCTTAAGCTCCCTGACAGTCTTGAAACCATAGGCAGCGATGTTTTCTCTACTTGCAGAAACATTGCAGGCTCGCTGGTCATGCCCAAAAACATTAAGGAGATTTCCCGCTACGCCTTCGCCGGTCTTAAGATTACAGAGCTGACCTTCCAAGAATCTGATATTGACGTTGCTTTGAAAGAAGGCGCCTTTGCCGACTGCACAAGCTTAACAAAGGCCACAATTACTCCTAATGTGACAAACATTGATCCATTTGCATTCATCGGCTGCCGAAATCTGACGATTTACGGCTATACTTCCAGCGCGGCCGAAAAATATGCGAAAAGTCAAAATATTCCTTTTGAATCTATCGGAGTTCTTGAAAACGTCGGCGAATACAACGGCCTGAGCTACAAAAAGGACGGCGACCATATAGTTATTTTATCGTATGACGGCGACGAAAGAAGCTGTACGGTGCCCGACCAAATAGCCGGCCTGCCTGTAACAGTCATTGCTGACAACGCATTTAGTGACAACGAATTTAGTCAGAATAACAAGCTCGTGAGTATAACTCTTCCGGCAACTCTCGAATCTATTGGTGAAAACGCATTCTTTAGCTGCCAATCCATTGAAGAAATCTTCATACCTGCTTCTGTTAAATCGATAGGCGCAAACGCTTTTACTTTATGTTCGTCGCTTTGCAAGTTTACGGTATCGCCGCAAAACACCGCATATACTGCTGTTAACGGTGCGCTTTACGACATCGGAATGACTGAGATGCTGTTCTATCCTTATGCCTCAGCTAACACGTCGCTTACCGTGCCTGAGGGCGTTAAGATTATTCCGAGCGATATCTTCTATGCCGAAAATCTTGTAAATCTTTCTTTGCCCGCGACACTTACGGGTTTCCGTTATGCATCAGTTAATTATACTTACTATACTTATGGGGCGTTGGAAAGCATAACGGTTGCGGAGGAGAATGAGTTCTTCAAGAGCATTGACGGTGTGCTTTTCGAGATGAACGGCGACGAATTCATGTACTTAACAATTTATCCGATAAACAAAAAAAGCGAAACATACACCGTACCCGATGGGGTGCCCGGAATTGGCGGCAATTTCTGTCACAATGAAAACCTTGTCAACATTATTCTGCCCGAAAGCGTCGGCCTTATTGGTTGCGATACCTTTGAGGGGTGTTCCAAGCTGAGGAACATAACTATATATAACCCTGACGCCGACATCGAGTACAACATATTAGGTATGGGCTCCTATCCGCAGAAATCACAGATAACCATATATGGTTATGCCGGAAGTACGGCTGAGGCTTATGCTAATTCATATAACATTAATTTTTCATACATAGGCGACGACGTAAAACCGGAAATAACCGACGTAAAAATGAAACGGAATTACAAAGGCGATATTGTAGTCAGCGTCGATACCAATGGCATATTGCCTACTTCCAAAATTATGGCCATATCGTTAAATTCTGAAGGGAATTTATTGGATATTGGCATGATGGAGGGCGGTACTATTACCTTTGATGTTTGGAAAAACGCCGGCATCAAAACCGTCAAGGTCTTCTGCTGGGAGAGCCTCAATAGCATGAGGCCCCTTTGCGAAGCGAAGGAAGTTGCGGTCACGCTATAGGCCGTAAAAATAAGAGGGCAAGTCCCTTTGATATATAAGCGCCCCGGAGTTCCCTCACTCCGGGGCGTTTTGAATGTTTCGCAGCTTCCTTGGCGGCGGGCGCGGCGGCAACGCGAAAAAAATTAGGCGGCAATATTCGGGGCCCCGCAAAGCCGTAGGCTTTGTGGGGAAAAGGAGGAGCAGCGGAGCGAACCGAGCTCCAATTCATAAAAATTGGAGCAAGCGATGCGACGCTTGCTCCGACGCGGCCCTCGGGATGGGATTTGAACCACAGACCCGCGGGTTATGAGCCTTAGCTGATGGCGTGGCAAACCCGCAAAAAGCGTGGTTTTATAGGGATTTGCGTGGACGGCAATGTGGCCTCATGTTGGTTTATGTCGGTTTATTTTGTTGCGGCGTGTTGCATAGAAAGGAGCTAAACGGTCGGCACGCTGTCAACATAGCAGCTGTCAGGGCACAAATCAACTTTATTGCTCCAGACAACATTGCTGTCAACAGAAGGGTCGATGTCCCACGATACGCAGTGCGTATCATCGAGATATACACGCTTGAAATTCTCAAATTGAGTAAAAGGGGCAAATACTGTACCGGCTTTCAAAAAGGGCTTGCAATCCAAAACTCTCCGTTCGCCGTTATCAAAATCAAGAGTAAGCGTAAAGTCGCTGTTTGGTGAAACGGCGGTGATACGCTTGCGCCCCGAGGCAAAATATTCCGCCATAGGCTGGTCAAAGCCGTTGGCGAGGTAAAAATTTATATCCTTTTTCATGCGGCTTCTCCTTATCTCAGGGGCTCTATTGCAAAAAGCTCCTGCCTGTTTTCCGCGAGGGCCCAATTTTCGAGCAGCTCCTCTTGGTGAAATGCAGCCCAGCCAAGGAGCATTTTTAACTGCTTGCTCGGCATTGAGCCCTCGATCACTTCAAGCTCTTTTATTGATACGAGAACCTCTTCGCCGCCATAAGTGGCGTGGAAGTGAGGCGGCTGATGCTCGTGCCAGTTAATATATATTTTTATTCCTCTGAACATACTTATTGTTGGCAAAAGTATCACTCCCCAATCATCTATAGCAATTATACCACTTCTCTTGCCTCAATGTCAAGTGGCGGCATGACAAACTTGCGCAGAAAAATTTTGAGCTTCTTTTTTGTAAAAAAGGCTTTACAAGTAAAAAATTGTGTGTTATACTGAATATGCCACATTTCACAGTATAAAAATTGCTATGTACTTTGTCATTTGCATATAGCCATGTATATTCCTTTGTATTCTGTTGTATACTGAGGGTGCGTTTTTTCTTATGGAAAAAACGCGCGCCTTGGTGTCATTCTTGGTGTGCAGTAGAATAGGAATATACGTGCATAGCAATTAAGAATGTGGTGTGTGGCAACATTAAACCGGGCTGCGTTTTTCGGTGCGTGGCTTTAGGTTATGGCCGCGCACTTTTTTATTGCGTGGAAATATTATAACACGTATAGGAGGAAACACAAATGGCGAAAATCAAAAAACTGCTGGCCGTGCTGGTTTGCGCGGCAATGGCGCTGGCAGGCGTACCGGGACTGACGGTGTGCGCGGAGGAGTACGATGAATATCCCGGCCTTGAGGAAGCGTTGAAAGACCAAAAGGAAAATCACCCCGAGGATTTCGACCAAAACGGGGTAAGAAAAGCCCGAGAGTTTATCTTCAAAAATGCCTCGTATGAGTGCCGGAGGACAATGTTTGAGGACGAAGTGCCGGGCATGAATTCCGATCCCGTAAAGTTTTTGTACGACGTTGATTTTGAAGAATATTACGGCATGCTGATACTCGAGGTGGAAGGCTCGGAGATAATTGTGCCCGTAGTCCGCGAGGGTTCCAAAATGCATGTGCATTTTACCCAAAACGGACAGTGGGTTAAGCCGCCGATATTTTGCGATGAAGTTGTTAGAAACGAGAACGGTTTGGGCTGGCATATAGATGAGGATAACGACGGAAACTACGAGTTTCAAGGTGGCTTTTTATCGATCAGGGAAGTACTCGCTCCCTACAAAGGCGAAATAGATTTTGCCGGGTGGCAGTCTAACGCCGACGAAGTCAAAGACCTCGAAATAGGTGCAGAGGGCGAAGATAAATATTGGTTTAAAATATCAAGCGGCTTGAATAAATATTTGCTCGATTCGGTGTACTTGTGGAACGGACATATAAACTGGGACGAGATCCCCGTTGGCACCGTACTTGCCGTAAACGATGAACAGATAGAGGAGTTTAGGGAAACCGGCATTATGAACTTCCCCAACAGTGCGGATTGGAGAGACGACGCTTATTCTTGGACTTATGACGGCTTGTACGAAATGTTGTTTGGCAAAGGACTGCCCCTGCCTCAAATCATAGAGCCGCATGAGTATATAACAAAGGCCGATGTGGAGTATTGCGAAAACCTGGAAACGGGCATATATGACAGAAGAGTTGATCACAACATTGAACTGACCTTTGACGGGTGCTACGGCGTTATACAAATGGATGCGGCCAGCCGCACCATGGAGCGTGACGGAACAGTGGTGGCCGAGCGGGCCGGTATCGACCCCATAATAGAGATACCTGTCGTTAAGGCCGGTTCCAAAATGGACGTTAAGCTGCTCAATGAAGTCAATACGAATTATGACGGAGTTTGGGACTTTTCGTTATCTTACTCGCCCGAAGCATTAAAGGATGACGGCGGGCCTGTGACCTCCGCTGCCATGGCATATTTTTACTATGGGGCTTATTATGATGATAACGGTAAATTGGCTATAAGTTACTCGCATGGCGGAGAGGTAACCGAAGGTGATATGGGGAACAGGTTTAACTATATATCCGAACGTGAAATAGAGTATAAAATGCTCCCGGGAACTATAGACTACTTGGCGGCAATGGGCTGGGATATTATGAGCTTCCTTACGATGAAATTTGTTATAGCGTTGACAGATTCACAGATAATAGAGCTTTACAACAATAAAACCATTACCGATTTGGAAAGCGGCGAGACTGTCGCCATACCCGGCCTTTACGAGGCCGTCTTTGGGAGCGATTTGCCCGCGCCAGAAATTGGCACCCCGGAAATTACCGTAAGTGGCGGAACGCTGAGCATCACCGTGGCGGCTGAAAACGTGCCCGAAACGGCGGAGCTTATCGCCATATCCTACGGAACGGACGGCGGGCTTGTGGACATCGCCCCGGTGGAAAACGGAGAGGCCACTCTCACCGGCGAGGGCGCAAAAACCGTCAAGGTCTTCTGCTGGGAGAGCCTCGAAAGCATGAGGCCCCTTTGCGAAGCGAAGGTAGTTGAAGTTACGCAATAGGCTGTAAAAAGTAGGCCATAAAAAATAAGAGGGAAAGCCCTTTTCAGACTGATGACAAACCCCGTGAACAATAGGGATAGCTCGAAAGGGAACTCCCTTTCGATAGAAAACATAACATCCCGGGGCGTGTACCCGGGATGTTATACCTTAATCGGGGTAGAAATATCATTTTTAACTTTATAAAAATGATATTTCGTAAGCGAAAGCGCCCGCCAGCGTGACGCTGGACCCGCGTTATATTATGTTACATAGTTAGTTGCTTGATTATATTATTGTAATT
>CANRHW010000020.1 GCA_947630525.1 uncultured Clostridia bacterium
TCGCGGATAGCCCGCAAAAATCCCGAGGGGATAGCCTCCGCCTGCGGCTTGGTTATGCGGGGCTTCGGTATCGTGAGCCTGCCCTTTGTTGCCGCGGCCCAATGGCTGGCGCGGGTGTGCGCGGCGCTTTTCGGCGTTGACCCGGGCGAGGAGCTTGAGGACGTTACCGAAGAAGAGATACGCATGATGGTGGATATCGGCACCGAAAGCGGCGCCATTGCCCCGGAGGAGCAGGAATTTATACAGAACATTTTTGAGTTTGACAATATGTCCGCCGCCGACGTTATGACCCACCGTATAGACGTGGCTGTGCTCAGACTGGAGGACGATCCCCGCGAGTGGGAAAAAACCGCCCGCGACACCGGCTTTTCGCGGTTCCCCGTCTGCGGCGAATCTATTGACGATATTGTGGGCGTGGTCCACGCCAGAGAGCTGTATGAGTTTTTGTACGACGGCTCGGGCGATATCAAGAACATAATCCGTAAGGCCTATATTGTGCCCGAAACCGTGTCCACGGACGTGCTGTTCCGCAATATGCAGCAGGAGAAAAATCATATGGCCGTGGTAGTGGACGAGTATGGCGGCTTCAGCGGCATCGTAACAATGGACGACTTGTTAGAGGAGCTTGTGGGCCAAATAAATGATGAAAAGGAAGAACAGATAGAACAGGACCCAATTGTGCGAATAGACGAAAACACTTGGGAAATCGACGGTACCGCGCCTCTTGACGAGGTGGCGGAGGAGCTGGGCGTCAAGCTGCCCACTGACGAATACGACACCATCGGCGGACTGATTTTTGCTCAGATGGATACTATACCCGACGACGGCGCGACTTTCGAGATAGATGCCTACGGACTGGCAATGAAGGTAGTGAAGATCGCGGATCGCCGTATTGAAAGGGTCCTGGTTTGCGTTATCGAGGAGGAAGCTGAGAACGGTGAGGAAGAAGAATAGACCCTCCCCGGGCTTTTCGGGCAAAATGCTGCTGGAACTTTACGCCGCGGCGTTCATACTGCTGGGGCCCGCTTTTTTGGACGGAGCCGCCGAGGGCTGGGGGCTGTATGCTGTTTTTATTCTGACGGCGGCGGTTTTTGCCGTCAGGCTCGTTGAGACCGGCAAAATAACTGTGTCGGTAAACATACTTATTGTGGGGCTCTGTGCGATATGGGCCCTTTTGGCGCTGTTTTGGGCGGAAAGCCTTTATCTCAATATAAGGCTTATATTTCTGCTGCTGACGGTCGTCATGGCCGGCATGCTGGCCGCGGATTATTTTGAAAATTCCCCCGGAAGACGGCTTGGCGAAAGGCTGACTTATCTTTTGGCGGCCTCGGCCTTTGTGTGCGCCTCTCGGGCCGTGATAACCTGGGCCGCCTTTGACGGTTTTGATATGGCGGCGCCCTTTGCCTACGGCCTTGGCAACAGTCATATTCTGGCCGGCTATATGCTGGTGGGCCTTTGGTGCTGCGCCCGCATTTACTTGCTGGGGAAAAAGCGTGGCCGCCCCGCTTTGGCGCTGGCCGTGCCCATACTGTTCGTCTTTTTTATGTGCCGCAGTCTGCCGGCCGCAATGACCGGCGGCCTTTATGCCCTCTGCTGCCTGTTCAGGAGGTACAAAAAGTCTGTGCGCACCGTCTTTGCGGCGATGGGAGCCGTCGCCGCGGCGGCGGTGATACTGGGTGGCGAACTGGGCGGCGCGGCCTTGGGAGACGGCCTTGTAAGCTTGTTCTCCCACCCGGGCGGAATGGGCGGCGGTGGCTTCACGGTCCGCCAGGGCGAGCTGCAATCTACATATTATCGGATTGACGCGCTTGGAACGGGGGCGGATATGGCGTCGTCTCTCGGCGTGGTCGGACTTGCCGCGGCCATAGCCTTTATTGGCTGGGCGGCTTATTTGACTGTAAAGGGGCGCAGCCGTGTCTGTGCGCTGGGCGCGGCCCTGTGCGCTCTTGGCTTTTTTGTGCCGCTGGGTTCGAGCCTTGGCTCGCTGCCGCTGTTAATGGGATATCTGGTTTATGGCGAATGGCAGTTGGGAAAGACTCTTACCCTGCGGCTCGGGAACAAATGCTATATAGCCGTCATTGCCGCGGCGGCCATAGCCGTGTATGGCGGCGTGATTGGGGCGGCCGGCTTCATAAAGGCGGCGGGCCTTAAAGATTTTGAAAACGGAGACTTCCGCTCCGCGGCGGAAAAATTTTCCACGGCGGCGGCGGTAAATCCCCTCGACGCGGAAAGCTGTTACGAGGCGGCGCGCGCCTACCGGGCCCTTTATGAGCAGGACGGAGTAAAAAACGATATCGTGAACGCCGCTCACTACGCCGGATTGGCGGTGGAAAAGGAGCCGGGCCGCGCGGCCTGGTATTCCGAGCAGGCGGCCATATATGCCAGCAGCGGCGAACTTGTCAAAGCGGTCGAAACTGACCGCAGGGCCGTGGAGCTCGCGCCCTTGTGGGACGACGGACGGGTGGCGGCGGCCGAGAGACTTTACGGCCTTATATCCTCTCTGGAAAAGGGCAGCGTAACCGCCAACAGGTACTATCAGGAGTTGCTAAATCTTCAGAGCTCCGTGACCGATATTGAGAAAAAGAAAGTGATCGGCGACTGGGCCGACAAGGCGCAGCCCTTTACAAGGCCGGAATATAATTATGAAAATATCGGCGGCGAAAATGCCGGCGACGGAGAGGAGACCGAAGAATGAAGGCTGTAGTTCAGCGGGTGTCCCATGCGGACGTAAAGGCGGACGGCCTCGTGCGCGGCGAGATAGGGCGCGGCTTCATGGTACTGCTGGGGGTTGAAAAGGGCGATACCGAGGCCCACGGCGACTACATTGCCGACAAGCTGACCAAGCTGCGCATTTTCGGCGACGGCGAAGGCAAAATGAATTTGGATATATGCAGCGTGGGCGGAGATATGCTGGTCGTCAGCCAATTCACCCTCATAACCGACATACCCGTAGGCAACCGCCCGTTTTTTGGCGGTGTCGAGGAGCCGGCCCGGGCCGAGGCGCTGTACCGCTATGTCTGCGCCCGGCTTGAGGAACGGCTGCAAAAGCCGGTGGCAAGAGGAGTTTTCGGCGCACACATGGAGGTTTCTCTCACTAATGACGGCCCGGTGACCATTATTCTTAACAGCCGGGACAAGATAAAGGATTGAGTTATGAACAAGCTTAAATTTAATCTAAGGGCGGCCTTCCCTTACACGGTGCCGGTGCTGCTGGGCTATATATTTTTGGGCATAGCCTTCGGCGTACTGCTGTCCCACAGCGGTTATTCCCCCGCCTGGGCTCTCGGAATGAGCTGCTTTATTTTCACGGGCTCTATGCAGTTTGTGTGCGTGGACCTGCTCTGCGCCCCGTTTTCGCCGGTAGGCGCGGCGCTTATGGCCCTTATGGTCAACGCGCGGCACTCGTTTTATGCTCTGTCCATGTTGGACAGATACCGCGGCGCGAGGTTCAAGCCCTATCTTATTTTCGGCCTGACTGACGAGACCTACAGTGTGCTTTGCTCCACCGAGCCTCCCGAGGGTGCGGACAGGGATTTGTTTTATTTCTTTGTGACCGCGCTGGATCAGCTTTATTGGATAACCGGCAGCTTTATAGGCGCCGTGGCCGGCAATCTGCTGCCCTTTGACGCTGAGGGCGTCGATTTTGTCATGACGGCCCTGTTCATTGTGATTTTTGTAAACCAGTGGGAGGACGGCGGCGGCCGCCTGCCCGCGGTGGCGGGCGTTGGGCTGACGCTGCTGTGCCTGCTGATTTTCGGCCAGGACAGTTTTCTTATTCCGTCTATGCTGGCCATACTTTTGGCGTTGACGGCGCTCCGCCGGCCCCTTTCCAATAGAGAGGGGGCGGAGCTGTGACTCGGATGCAGGCTTTTATCACCCTCGCCATTGTGGCGGCGGTTACTCTGGCGCTAAGGGCCTGGCCCTTTCTGCTGTTCCCCGGCGGGAAAAAGACCCCGCCCTTTCTCCAGTATTTGGGCCGGGTGCTGCCCTACGCAATCATGGGTATGCTGGTAGTTTACTGCCTTAGAGGCACGAGTTTTTCCTCCGCCGGGGGTTGGATACCCGCCCTGACCGCTTCGGCCTTTGTCGTAGCCGCTCATAAGCTGCGCCATAATCTGCTGCTCAGCGTACTTGGCGGCACGGCGGTGTATATGCTGCTTATAAGACTAATATAGGGGGCTGTAAAAAATCGCTCAGATCGTTCAAGGGCGGGAAGTCTTTATTTAATGCAAATTTATGTATTGAAAAATTAAACAATAAATAAAATAACGAATTAATAATGAATTAATGAAGAAAATTCGCCCTTACGAGCGAATTTTCTTATTTTTATGCCCTTGAACTACGAACGAAAATCACCACTCGGCGTACCTGTGTACGCCGTCGGGAGTGCTTGCTCGGCTTCGCCTGCGCGAGCTGATTTTCGTCCATTCTGCACGATTTTTTTGGACAGCCCCCGTGCCTCCAGATTACATAGTGAGTTCTTTTACGGCCCCCTTTTGCTCCCGAATATTTATCTTGTTATTTCGTCTATAAATGCGTCCATTTTTTCTTTTATATACTCTAACGCCGAGGAGCCATTGTCGAGCACCGCCGAGGTTATGCCCCTTATGCGGCTGCCAAGCTTGGGGAACCGCGGCATAAAGTCAAAGGGCAGCTTGAGCACGATATTGACCTGACCGGCACGGCGCTCCATATTGTGATAGCGCCGTATGGAAGCGATTATATCCGCCAGCAGCACCGCCAGCAGCAGCAGTGCGGTAACGTCCAGCCACCTCTGGGGGAAGAGCCCGGTAAGCTCTGCCACCGCCGGGTGAAGGTACTTCACCGCCAAAACCGCCATAAAGCCGAAAGCCAGCCCGCCGAACAGGCAAACGCGGCCATTGATGTTCATGGGCCAGTCGCTGTAATCCCACCAGCGGGCGCCGTATATCCGTTCTATACACCACGAGGCGGCGTATTCCAGCAGACAACATGCCGTCATGGCGCCGAAAAACACCACAAAGCCATTGTCAATGCCGTTGAATATAAGTATATTTACCAGCGCGCCCAAACCGTAAATCGGGCAGTAGCAGCCATAGAGCATACCGCTGTCCACAAATCTTTTGTTCTTGATGGAATAGATAGTGGTCTCATAGGTCCAGCCGATAAAGCTGTAGACCATGAACCATATGAACAGCTTCGACATAGCTGCACCCCCTTTGCCTAAGCGGCGGCGCGTCCGTCAGCCGGCATGGGCCGGCACCGGCGGATATAGTCCCGCAGCTCGGGATAAATATTGTGGTTAAAGGTCTCATAAACAGAACATATTTTGTCAACCAGGCAGACCGCCCAGGCCGCGCGATTGGCCGGCGGCGCCGGCGTCAGCGGGAACATATGCCTTGCGATGATATTGGCCTCCGTCGCCGAAACCTGCGTGTCTCTGCGGGCGTTGGCCAGGGCCGTCGCCGGATGGCTGAAGCCGTGAAGCCCGTGTTCACTGTCGTGTTTGTGCCAGTCATACAAAAAATAGTCGTGGAGCAAAGCTCCCCTCACCAGCTCCCTGTAGGGCACACGGATGCCGAGCCGGCGGCACAGCTTGTAGCTGTAAAAGGCCACCGCAACGCTGTGCAGCAGCACCGTGGTGTCGCCGTGCTGTATGAAGCTGTCGCTGTCGTTTAAGTGCGTGGAACTGAGCAGCTCGGTCAATACGCTCCCGAAGCAGGTTTCGATCTCCCTGCGGCGGGCGCTGAATAGCTGACGCATTTTAACCACACTCCTCTCATTATACTATATATTATACATATAGACTTTAATTATGTCAACGGTAAAATGTACAAAAATAATTGACACCTTTGTGCATTTAGTGTATAATTAAATTATAGGCACACGGGGCTCGGCTCCCCTGCGCTATAAGGGAGGAAGTTTCTATGTACGTTGGTATAGATGTGGGCGGCACGGCGATAAAGGCCGGCGTTGTTGACGAGGCCGGCAATATCGTCGCCCGTGCGAGCGTTGACAGCCGCCCGGACAGCGGCGATGAAATGGTGCGCCTGATGTACGTGGCCATGAGCCGCGCTCTTGGCCGGGCCATGCTGCCCCGGGACCGGGTGACCGCCGTTGGCGTCGGCAGCAGCGGCCTGTGCGACAACGAGCGGGGGGTCGTGGTTTACAGCCCTAACATCGCCTATGACAATACCCGGGTCAGGGAGTATTTTATGGAGCGCATCGACGCCCGGATAGACGTTGACAATGACGCCAACTGCGCGGCCGTTGGCGAATATATAGCCTTTGGCGAGAACTGCGGCAGCTTTGTGTTCGTGACCCTCGGCACGGGGGTGGGCGGCGGCATAATCGTAAACGGCCGTCTCCTCCGGGGCGTTAACGGCGGCGCCGGCGAACTTGGGCACACGGTGCTGTTCCCCGGCGGGCGGCTCTGTGGCTGCGGGCAAAGGGGCTGTTGGGAGGCTTACGCCAGCGTCAGCGGACTTATCGCCGACGCCAGAGAGAAAGGCGGATGGTTCGCCGGACGGCCGGAGTTAAACGGGCGCACTCCTTTTGAGGGAGCGGCCGAGGGCGTGCCGGAGGCGGTGGAGGTCAGGGACCGCTGGATACGGAACGTGGCCCTTGGCATAAACAATCTTGTCAATATTTTCCAGCCTGACAGGCTGGTCATCGGCGGGGCCGTCAGCAGGGAGGGCGAAACCCTTCTGGCCCCGATACGCAGGTTTGTCAGCGAAAACGCTTACACCCGGGGCGTCCCCGGTATCAGGCAGACGGAGATATCCGCCGCCCGGCTGGGCAACGACGCCGGTATAGTGGGCGCGGCGTTTTTGCACAAAATAAAATAAGGCGCTGCCGCACAGGGACTGCGCCCGGGATAAAACAACGCGGGAACGCAGCCGCCGCGGGGCTCCCGCCAGCGGTCTTTGCGCGGGGTTGCCGGAAAATTTAAATAATAAAGGAGAGAAAAAAATGAAACTCAAAGGAATTGAGCATCTGGCTATCATCAGTGAGGACACAAAGCGGCTTTCTGATTGGTACAAGCGGGTATTTGAACTGGACTGCGTTTATGACAACGGCAAAGGCACGTACTTTCTGGCCTTCCCGGATAAGAGCATGATAGAATTTATCCCCGCGACGCACCCCTCCGCCGGCAAGCCCGAGGAAAAGCGGGCCGGCGTGCGCCATGTGGCCTTTGCCACAACGGATTTCGCCGCGGCTGTGGAGCAGCTCAAAGCAGAGGGCGTCGAGGTGATACACGACGCGGCCACCAGCGATAAGGGCATATCCACATTTTTCTTCCGCGATATCGACGGCAACGTTATGCACCTGATCGACCGTCCGACGCCGCTGGTATAGGGCGCCGACAGTTGAAAGCGGCGTAACAAAATCAATGGGGCCGTAAAAAAAGTCGCGCAAAACGGCATCGGAACAAGCGTTGCATCGCTTGTTCCGATTTATTAAATTTAAACTTGCGATACCGAGCTTGTGACGACGCTGGTCTGCGCCATTTTTTACAGCCCCATTAGTAAATTATTTATAAAATCCCATTTCTTTCAGCATGCCTTCCCTGTTGTTCATAAAATACTTGTACACTCTGTATATGTCGGTGTCCTCATAGGCCACGCCGTGTATGGCCCCGCCGTCGAATGAAAGTATATCCGCTCCGGGATAGGCCAGCAGGATAGGGGAGTGGGTGGCAATGATGAATTGAGACCGCTCGGCCGTCAGCTCCCGTATGCGGCCGAGAGCCCCGAGCTGGGCGTTCACCGAAAGAGCGGCCTCCGGTTCGTCCAGCAGGTAAAGTCCCATCCCTCTGAGGCGGTTGAAAAGCAGCGCCCCAAAAGATTCGCCGTGGGATTTTTCGTGCAGGCTGCCGCCGTAGGCCCTTTTTATTGGCGGAGCATAGGCCGGAACCGCGTCCAGCTCTTCAATATAGCTGGCCACGTTATAAAAGCTTTCCGCACGGAGAAAAAACCCGTCTGCCGGACGGCGGAGCCCCTTAGTCAGCTTGACGCTGCGATAGAGCGTACTGTGACTGTCAAAGGTGGAAAAGTTCATGTTTTTTGATCCGCCCTCGGGATTGAAGCCCCAGGCGGCGGCCACCGCCTCCAGCAGAGTGGACTTGCCGCTGCCGTTTGCGCCGATAAAAAAAGTGACCGGCGAGCGGAGCGTCAATTTGTCAAGACTGCCTATGGCCGGTATGTTAAAGGGATAACCCGGCGTTTTTTCTCTCACTGATATTTCGGTTATGTAAAGCCGGTCCATTGCCCCGCCTCCCTCATACTGATTATGACGCCCCGACTAGCCACTATAATTATAGCATATTTTTCGGGCTGTGTCCACATATTTTTCAACGTTTTTGCGCAAAGCCCGCTGATATGGGCTTTTTCAATATCTTGTGGGTGACGTGAAAAATTTTTGCATATATTGTGTTTTTTCTATTGACAAACACAAATATACGGTGTATAATAATACCTGTACGAAAAAAGAAAAAGGATGGGTTATTATGAAAATAATCAAAAGGAACAAAGCCGAAGTCGATTTTGACATCGACAAGATAACCGCGGCGGTCACCAAGGCCAACAATGTAGTCGAGGAAGACGAGAAGATGACCCCCAAGCAGATTTTGCGCATCTCCGATTCGGTAATGAAGTCCTGTGAAAAGATGGGCCGCGCCCTGTCCGTTGAAGAAATACAGGACCTTGTGGAAAAGCAGATTATGGCCCACGGCGCCTTTGAGGTGGCCAAACGCTACATCACTTACCGCTACACCCGCAGCTTGGTCCGCAAGTCAAATACTACCGACGACCAGATACTTACCCTTATCGAATGCAACAACGAGGAGATAAAGCAGGAAAATTCAAACAAAAATCCCAGTGTCAACAGCGTGCAGCGGGACTATATGGCCGGCGAGGTCAGCAAGGATATCACCGAGCGCATACTGTTGCCGCAGGAAATAGTCGAAGCTCATAAGCAGGGCATAATCCACTTCCACGACGCGGACTATTTTGCCCAGCATATGCACAACTGCGACCTGGTCAATCTGGAGGATATGCTCCAAAATGGCACTGTTATCTCCGGCACTATGATAGAAAAGCCCCACAGCTTTTCCACGGCCTGCAATATCGCCACTCAGATAATAGCTCAGGTGGCGTCCAGCCAGTACGGCGGTCAGTCGATTTCGCTGACGCATCTGGCGCCCTTTGTTCAGGTGTCCAGAGAAAAGATAGCCGCTTCCGTCCGCGAGGAGCTGAAAGAGCTTGAAGTTAGCCCCTCCGAGGAGCAGATATCGGCAATTGTCGAGGCCCGGCTGCGGGAGGAGATAGAGAGGGGCGTACAGACTATCCAGTATCAGGTAGTCACCCTCATGACCACAAATGGACAGGCTCCCTTTGTGACCGTGTTCATGTACCTCAACGAGGCAAAGGACCCCCAGCTTAAAAAGGACCTGGCTCTCATTATTGAAGAGGTTCTGCGTCAGCGCTATCAGGGCGTCAAGAATGAGGCCGGCGTGTACGTTACCCCGGCTTTCCCAAAGCTCATATACGTCCTTGAGGAGGATAATATAACCGAGGATTCCCCCTACTGGTACCTCACCCGACTTGCGGCTAAATGTACGGCCAAACGCATGGTGCCCGATTATATTTCCGAAAAAATGATGCTCAAACTCAAGGTCGATAAAAACGGCAACGGCAACTGCTATACCTGCATGGGCTGCCGCAGCTTTTTGACCCCTTATGTTGACGCCGAGGGCAAACCCAAGTACTACGGCCGCTTCAATCAGGGCGTAGTTACCATCAACCTTGTGGACGTTGCCTGCACGGCCTGCCGGGAGGAGAAGAGCGAAGAAAAGTTCTGGAAGGTGCTTGAAGAAAGGCTGGAGCTCTGCCACAGGGCGCTCCAGTGCCGTCATGAAAGGCTGGAGGGCACCCTTTCCGACGCGGCGCCTATCCTTTGGCAGTACGGCGCTCTGGCCCGGCTCAAAAAGGGAGAGCCTATAACGAATTTGCTCCACGGCGGCTATTCCACCCTGTCTTTGGGTTATGCCGGCCTGTGGGAGTGCGTTTATGAGGTGACCGGCAAGAAGCTCACCGAGCCCGAGGGCGAGGAATTTGGCCTTGAAGTGATGAAGGCCCTCAACGCCGCCTGCGCAAAGTGGAAGGCCGCCGAGAATATTGACTACTCCCTTTACGGAACGCCCCTTGAATCCACCACCTATAAATTTGCCAAGTGTCTTCAGCAGCGCTTTGGCATAATCGAGGGCGTTACCGATAAGAATTATATTACCAACAGCTATCACATCCACGTTACCGAGCCTATCGACGCTTTTGAAAAGCTGGCGCTGGAGTCCAAGTTCCAGGCCCTTTCGCCCGGCGGCGCCATAAGCTATGTGGAAGTACCGAATATGCAGAACAATATCGAAGCCGTGGTAGAAGTAATCAAGTTCATTTATGACAACATCATGTACGCCGAGCTGAACACCAAGTCCGACTACTGCCAGTGCTGCGGCTATGACGGCGAAATAAAGATAGTGGAGGACGACGGCAAGCTGGTATGGCAGTGCCCCAGTTGCGGCAATACCGACCAGAGCAAGATGAACGTCGCCCGCCGTACCTGCGGCTATATCGGCACCCAGTATTGGAATCAGGGCCGGACGCAGGAAATAAAAGAGCGCGTACTGCACTTGTAATTTGAGGTGTATTATGCACTACGGGGAAATAAAAAACTGCGATATCGCCAATGGCGTTGGCGTAAGGGTGACGCTGTTTGTGTCAGGGTGTACCAATAAGTGCTGGGGCTGTTTTCAGCCCCAGACCTGGGACTTTGACTACGGCAAGCCCTTTACCGCCGAAACTGAGGACGAACTGATCAGGCTGCTCAGCGGCAGACATATAAAGGGCCTGACCCTGCTTGGCGGCGAGCCCTTTGAGCCGGAAAACCAGCGGGCTCTGCTCCCCTTTGTCAAGCGGGTGCGCTCCGAGCTGCCCGGCAAGGACATCTGGGCCTTTTCCGGCTTTACATATGAAGAGCTTACCACCCCCGGTTCCCACCCTTACTGCGAGGCGACGGATGAGCTTTTGGGGCTCATAGACATTCTGGTGGACGGCCGCTTTGAGGAGGAGCTGAAAAATATCTCCATCAAATTCCGCGGGTCGTCAAATCAGCGCATAATTGATATGAACAAGACCCGTCAGTCCGGTGCCGTTGTGCTTTGGGACGAGAAAGGCTCGGACAACTAAAAACAAGGGGGGAGCAAGGCTCCCCCCTTGTTTTATCATGCCATACATATTTATTCTGCCGCCGTAATCAGCGGCGGAATAAATTCCGTATTGACAAAATGCCGGAAAACGGGTATAATGGATGTAATGATACAAACCGTTGACATATCAATGAAAAAGGGGATAGAAAAATGAAAAAGACGCTTGCGCTCATACTCGCGGCTCTTCTCGCTTTTGCGGCGCTGCCCGCCCTTGCGGAGGAGAATGTGACGGTCACCGTAAACGGCGAGGCCGTGTATTTTGACCAGCCGCCAATTATTCTGGACGGCCGCACCCTTGTGCCCATACGCGCCGTATTTGAGGCCATGGGCTGCCAGGTGGGCTATGACGGCGCTTCTCAGCAGGTATCAATCGCCAACGGCGACGAGCTCGTAGTCTGCCGCATAGGCGACGCGAATTACGAAAAATACACCGGTGGCGCACTTACCGCCAACGGGGTTTTTGACGTTGTGCCCCAGGTGATAAACGACCGCACCTTAGTGCCGGTCAGGGCCCTCAGCGAGGCTTTTGGCTGCGATGTGGAGTGGAAGGGCGACACCCAGACCGTTGTTATCAACGACGCCGACACCGTGAAAATAGGCGTGCTGAAGCTGGTGGAGCATGACGCCCTTGACGCGGCGGAGCGCGGCTTTGCGGACGCCGTTAAAGACAGCGGGCTCAAAGTATATATAGAGGAAAGGTGCGGCGCGGGCAACGCCGAAAATTGCCTTAACATTGCGAACGACTTTGCCGCCGACGGCAAGGATTTGATTTTTGCCGTTTCATCTCCCGCCGCCATAGCGGCAAAGGACAAGGGCATACCCATGGTGTTCGGCCTTTCGACCGATCCTGTCGCCGCCGGGATAGTTGCTTCGGAGGCGGCCCCGGGCGGGAAGGTTACCGGCGTTAAGGACGTTTTTGACGCCGCCCGCATAAGCGACGTTATCAGGCGGGCCGTCCCCGGCGTACAGACCGTGGCGCTCGTTTACAACGCGGAAGCTCCCGTAATGGACGCCGCGGAGGCGGCGCTCAACGCGGCGGGTATAAACACCGTGCGCAAGCCCTATACCGACGCGGCACAGATAGCGGAGACGGTTTCATCCTGCGCCGGACAGGTGCAGGCCATATATACCGACGCGGTATGGGATGATTTCGCCCAGGCCGCCCTTGCCGCCAAGCTGCCCCTGATTTGCGGATATGGGCAGGACGCGGTGGAAAACGGCGCTCTCATCGGGCTCAGCGTGAATTATTACGCCCTTGGCTATCAGGCCGGCAGGATGGCCGTTCGCTACCTCGGTGGCGAGGCTGCCAGCCTTGGCGATATGCCGGTTGAGATCCAGCCCGCCGGCGAAGCGGAGATAACCGTCAACTATGAGACGGCCAAGGCTTTGGGCGTCGACGTAAGGGCAGTCCTTGGCGAGTAAAAGTATAACCGAGGGGCCGTAAAAAAATGGCGTAGATCGTTCAAGGGCCGAAATCTTTTATTTAATGCAAAATTGAGCGTTCAATAATCGAAAGGTAAAAATAAAATATTATTAATGTAGAAAATTCGCTCTTACGAGCGAATTTTCTACATTTTATGCCCTTGAACTATGAACGAAAATCACCCTCGGCGTACCTGTGTACGCCGTCGGGAGGGCTTGCTCGGCGGCAGGCTTTCGCCTGTTTGTTCGCCGCTTCGCGGCGCCGCCTGCGCGAGCTGATTTTCGTCCATTCTACGCGATTTTTTCGGCCGGCCCCTGTGCCACCAGGTTACATAGCACGTTTTACAGCATC
>CANRHW010000021.1 GCA_947630525.1 uncultured Clostridia bacterium
GCCTATTTGTCGCAATATTCTGTCCAGGCCTCTATAAGGTCGTTAAGCAAATCCAAGTCCTCGCCCTTGAGCCTGTCGAGGAGCTGACACTCAAGGTCCGCTATGCGTTTGAAAACGGCTTCGTTCGATTTTGACATTTTAAACATCCTTTCAAAATAATTTTAAAATAATCCTTTTAAACAGACATTCATATAAAAAAGTGCGCAGCCGGAGCCACGCACCGAAAAATGCGTGCTCCTCATTTACTGCGACATAAATAAGGCGAAGGTTTTATATCGGGAAAACCAAATATTATAACCCAAGACAAGAGCAAGCATTTTTTCCATAATGGAAAATGCTTGGGTATTGTATATTAGATTTTCCCAATACAAATATTAAATTTTTCTTTTAAATGATAAAATGATAAGTACTTATTTGATTTGAACCTATAGGTCTTATTTACGTCGCACAATTATATTATCACAGATTATGCAAAAAGTAAAGAGTTTTTGTCGGAAATATTTTCGACATTTGCATACATTTTTTGCCACGTTAAACGGGAGATGAGGTTATGGAGCTCAACAGCACGCAGCGGGCGGCGGTGGACGAGCCGCCGAAAAATATTACCGTCAGCGCCGCCGCCGGCAGCGGCAAGACCCAGGTCCTTGGGGAACGGGTGCGCCGGCGCATTACCGGCGACGACCCGGTAGACGTGAACCGGCTGCTTATCGTCACGTTCACAAGAGCGGCGGCGGCGGAGATGCGTTCGCGTATAAGCCAGTTGTTGACTAAGGATATCGCCGCCGAGACCGACCCCGCCCGGCGCGGGGCGTTGGAACGCCAGCTTTCGCTGTTGGGCGGGGCGGATATCTGCACCATAGACTCATTTTGCTACAGGCTGCTGAAGCAGAACTTTTTCCGCGTGCCCGGGCTTGCGCCGGATTTTTCCGTGAGCAGCGAGGCCTCGATGAAGGATATTACCGCCGAGGCGCTCAGGACGGCCGCCGAAATGTTCAGCTCGGCCCTGGAGGAGAGCAGAGGGGGAGAGCTGACCGCCCACTATCGGAACCGGGCCGAGGAGCTGCGCCGGTTTTTCCCGGAGGAGGAACTGCCCCGGCTGCTGGAGGGTTATGCCCTGCTGTCCGAAAATTACGGCTCCGCAAAGCGTACCAACGATTTTATGACGGATGAGAACGGCGGCGACGACTATGTGGATTTTATCAGGAGGATAAAGCGGACGCTGGACTCTACCGCCGACCCGGAAAAATGGCTGGCCGACAGGGCCGCGGACTATGACCCGGCGGTTCCGTTTGACGAAACGGCCCTCGGCCGCTACGGCGGAGAATGGGCGGCGGGATTTTTGGCCGATCTTTGCCGCAAGCTGGAAACGGAGCTGCAGAGCGGCCTCAATTTGAAAAACACGGATGTTTTCACAAAGACGTTGGAGAATATCCGTTCCATTCCCGCGCCCCGGAATTATTCCGAGGCGGCGGAGATATTCCGGCGGCCAGTGCCCGTTGAGGGGAACGTCCAGGCCAAGGACACCAAAGCCGGCCCGGGCGACCCCGGCGCCGCAAGGGTGATGGAAAGCGTGCGCGGCCTTTGGAAAAAGGCCCAGGAGTATTATGAAACGGAAACGGAGAATATTGAAATATTCCGGGCCCGGTTCAGGCCGGCGGCGCTGGCGCTGCTTGGCATGACGAGATTGACGCTGGCGCTTGAAAGAAAACGAATGCTTGAAAAAAAGCGCCTCAGCTTCAGCGTTTGCGTGGGATTGGCGCTGGAGCTCCTCACCGAGGACGGCGGCCCGTCCGAGACCGCCATGGAGCTGCGGGATTACTACGACGAAATTTACGTTGACGAGGCCCAGGATATCGACCCCCGGCAGTTGGCCATATTCGAGGCCATATCCAAGGGAAATCTTTTTATGGTGGGCGATGTGAAGCAAAGCATTTACGGCTTCCGTCAGGCGGAGCCCGAGCTGTTCAACGACCGCTGCCGCCAGGGCGGGAACAGCCGCCTTATAACCATGAACACGAATTACCGCTCCTGCGAGACGGTCATAGGCGCGGTAAACCAGGTGTTCGCCAGGGTTATGAGCGAAAGCGTAATGGGCGTGGACTATCAGCGCGACCACCGGCTGGAGCACGGCGAAAACTGGTTGCCCAAGCCGAGCCGGGCGGAGTTTTTGGCGGTGGTGGACGAGGAGAAATCCGCCCGCAGATACAAAGCGGAGCTGGAGGCGCAGGCTCTGGCCAGCCGTCTGGTAGAGCTTGTGGAGTCGGGGCGGCAGGTATACGACAAGAAAAACACGCGCCTGCGGCCGATAGAGTGCCGCGATATAATCGTGCTTTTCAGGAGCAACAAAGACGGGGTTCTGCTGGAGCGGGTCTTTGGCGAAAACGGCCTGCCGTGCTATCTGGACGGGGGGCAGGGGCTTTACTCCCGGGAGGAGATAACCGCCGTCGCCGACGTGCTGCGGCTGGTGGACGACCCCCGCCGCGATATCCCGCTGGCGGCGGTTTTGCGCGGGCTGATGTTCGGCTTTGACGAAAACGACCTGCTCAAAATCAGGGCGGTCAGCGGCGGCATGAGCTTTTCGCGGGTGTTCTGCGTACTGAGCTCGGAGGAGGACCCCCGCCACGAGGAATACGCCGCCCGTCTGGGAGACGCGGAGCTTTTGGCCCGCTGCCTGAATGTGGGCGGACTGTTAAAAAAGTGGCGGAGCATTGCGGCTTTCCGCCCGATAGGCGACGTGATACAGGCCATACTTGGCGACACCGGCTATTACGCCTCGGTCGGAGCGCTGCCCATGGGCGCGGCCCGGCGGGCCAATCTTGACCTGCTGTGCGATTTGGCGGAGGAGTATGAGGCCGCCGGCAGCCGCGGACTTTACAGCTTTATAAATTACATTGAAATGCAGGAGCTTTCCGGCGGTGAAAGTACCGAGGCAAAGACCCTTTCGGACGAGATGAACGTCATCCGGCTGATGACAATTCACAAGTCGAAAGGCCTTGAAGCCCCGGTGGTGGCGCTGTTCAAATGCCCGTCGCCGTTTTGGAGCCCGACCGAGGCTCTCAAGCTGAGCCGGGATTTGGGCTTTTCCGCCGATTATATCAACGAGGCCGCCGGCTACAGATATCGCTCGCCGCTGTCGCCTCTCATCGGGCTGGAGCGGCGCAGCCGGGAACGGGCCGAGGAGGCCCGCCTCCTCTACGTGGCCATGACCCGCCCCAGAGAAATGCTCATTTGCACAGGTTACTATCCAAATCAGGCGGCGCTGGAACGCACGCTGAATTTTGACAGGGAGCTAACCATGAGCGACGCGGCCTTTTTGACTGACAGTTATGCGAAAATGCTGGGCTCCGCGGTTACGAACGAGCGCCTGTGGAAAATGAGCGAGGTCGCCGCCGGCGACGTGGCCGGCCCGCGGCCCTCGCGGCTGTTGGCCTCCGCCCCGGCCTTTAACGAAAACGTTCTCGACACGGTGAGTAAGCTGCTGGGGTTTACCTACAGGTTTGCGGGCTCCGCCGGGCTGCCCGCAAAGGTCAGTGTTTCGGCCCTTAAAGCCATGGAGCAGGACGACGAGTTCCCCGCTCAGGAGCTTTACGCCTCCGCTCCGCGAGCTCTGCGGGCTCCGGCCTTTGCCGGGGAACGGCCGGTCACCGGCTCGGAGCTGGGCACCGCCTATCACGCCGTTATGGAGGCGCTGGACTTCGGCGCACCGGTTACGCCGCAGATAGACCTGCTGGAAAAACAGGGCATAATTTCCGCGGCGGTGCGTAAACTTATCAGGGACGAGAAGATATCCGCCCTGCTGAACAGCCCCCTTGGCCTGCGTATGCGCACAGCCGGCCGTATATGGCGGGAGGCGCCCTTTATGATGGCTCTGCCCGCCGCGGAGCTGGGCCTGGCGGAGGATACGGGGGAGACCGTGGCGGTGCAGGGAATTATCGACTGTTATTTTGAGGACGGCGACGGAATAACCCTTGTGGATTATAAGACCGACGCTTATGACGACCCCATTGAAATCGTTAAAAAGTACAAAAAACAGCTTTTATACTATGAAAAAGCAATAAAAATGAAATTTTCCGACAAAAAAATTCAAAAATATCTTTACTTATTTCATAAAGGTGATATAATAGAAGTATAATGCGGGAGGGGGCCGCCTGTAGGGCGGCGGGTCTTTCGCGTTTGTGCAGGATACGTCCGGCCGCTTTGGCGGCGGAGCGATGATGAAAGGAGTTATACATAAATGGCTCAGCGCAGAAAAAAGAAAAAGAAGAACAAGGGCTTGATGGCGCTGCTGGTGATACTGGGGGCGCTGCTGGTCTTTGTGCTTTCCTTTATTATATCTTATATGGTGTTCTCCAGCGGGGAGAAAAAGGTTATCGAGGATCCCAACGCGGATATGCCCAGCTATGACTTGGACGATATAGAAACCTTTAATCCCGACGAGTTTGCGGCGGACGGCGAGGATGAGAATATGGGCGAGCTTTTCGGCGACGACGACGGCAGCGTTACTACCTCCGGCGGCGACGGCTCCTCATCTTCTAAAAACTCCAACAAGAGCAGCAGTGACGACGATGACCGTTCGTCCTCATCATCTTCATCTTCCTCCAGCAAGAGCAGCCGTAACGATGATGACGATGACAACCGCTCGTCTTCATCTTCCTCCAGCAAGAGCAGCCGTAACGATGATGACGATGACAACCGCTCGTCTTCATCTTCATCCAGCAAGAGCAGCCGCGACGACGATGACGACCGCACGTCCTCATCTTCCTCCAGTAAGAGCAGCCGTGACGACGACGATGACGACCGTTCGTCCTCATCTTCCTCCAATAAGAGCAGCCGCGACGATGATGACGACGACCGTTCCTCCTCATCTTCTTCCAACAAGAGCGGCGATGACGACAATTCGTCGTCTTCCGGCAGAACCGGCGGCGGTTCGTCAGGTTCGTCCGACAGCGGCGACGCCGGCGACGTACAGGTGAGCGACGACGGCTTTTAATTGATAATCATACACCGCCTTGCCGGGCGCCGGAAACGCCCCCGGCAGGGCGGTTTTGTCTGTTTTGGAAAATAAAATTGACATTTTGCACAAAAAATTCTAAGAAAATTTATGTGTTTTGACGAGCGAAAATTGCTGTACTTTTAAGGCTGAATGTGTTATAGTATATATATGTAATAATATGTGCGTAAGTATGGGTTGTACGCACATTCTCAAACAATCATTACGAGGAGGAATTTAAATGAAAATTAAGAAACTCCTGGCGCTTTTGGTAGCTTTGACCCTTGCCATGACGGTTATTCCCGGCTTTGGTCTTGTTGCTTCCGCAGCGATTACAAAGGGCCAGGGTATTGTTACCACCAGCGGGGAAGCGTATGCTGCCAGCAGCGACGACCTGTTGACGGATGGTTCGTTTGAAACCGACGCTTGGGCCAAGGCGCTCACCACCGGCGCGTATGTGGACGCCGGCGGCGGCAATCCCGGCAAAAAAGCGACAATAGAGATGAATACCGACCCCGTTATGGCGCAGTACAACGCCACCGCTTTCAAGCAGGTGGAGGGACGTAACGGCGGCAAGGCTATTTCTCCCGCTTTTTATGCCTTTACGCCCAATCAGTCGGTTAAGAGATATACCAACGACGAAAACGGCCCCACTTCTATCAAGCACTATATTCAGAATACTTCCAATTCCGTAAAGACTTATTACACAAGCTTTTGGGTAAAGGACCTGCTTGGTGACGAGCCTACGAATCAGCTTAAGTATTTCATAGGCGAAATAGGCGAGGACGCGCGTATATCTTCTTCTACCGCCGTTTTCCTGAACGATCTTAGCGTCGATGCCGACGGCTGGGCCCATATTGACGTGATTTCCAAGGTTAAAGGCGGCAACTATCTGCTCGTAAACGTTTTCTATATGGGTGAGAACGCCGTTGCTCTGGACGATTTTGAAATCTGCGAGGTTTCCGACTCTCCCGAGTCCAAGGAATTTGGCAAGGCCATGAATGCTTGGCACGAGCTGTTCCCCTATACCAGCGGACAGATTATTACGTCCGACCTTGTTCTGCCCACTAAGGCCGTTAAGGCTGATGTGAAGTGGACCAGCTCCAACGAAAGCCTTATCAATCCCGAGACCGGCGAGGTGGGCCTTGTGCGCGACGCTACACAGGTTACCCTTACCGCCGTGCTCTCTTACCAGAGTCTTTCCTATACATATACTTATGTATTTACGGTCGAAGGTTTCCTTGACCGCATAAAGTCGGCCATTACTTCCGGCAAGCTTGTGAACAGGTATGTCGGCGGCGAGGCCGAGACCATCGAGCTCCCCGATACCATTGCGGACTTTGAGGGCAGCAAGGTCACCTGGGCCAGCTCCAACGAGAATATAATCAATCCCAACGGCGCCTACAATCCTCCGCTGCAGGCGGAAAAGGTGACCCTTACCGCTACGGTTGAATATGCCGGCGAGACTATAGTTCAGTCCATAGATGTTTATGCGGGCAAGTTCATCAAGGATTCTCTTATACCCAACGGTTCCTTTGAGGTTATAGACGGCACCACTATCCCCGAGTGGACCAACGGCGCCGTTCAGCCCATGACCACTACCAACTTCGATTATGTGGCCGAGGAAAACGGCAACCACTACATCGTTTCCAAAACTCACGAGGACGCTAACGGCGCGGGCTCGATAAAGGCTTATTTCGATTTGGAGCCCGGCAAGTTCTATGACCTGAGCTTCAAGCTCTGGTATTACGGCGCTGAAAAGTGTCAGGAGTGCTACACTGCCGCTCTGCTTGTTGAAGGCCCCGGCACTACTATAAACGACGACGGCAGCGGTAATTTCGCCCCCGTTAACACCTACGGCGGCTTCCCCTTCCCCAAGGCCAGCTATAACGGCAAGTGGTCAAAGGCGGACGGCTGGAATACTGTCAACGTAGGTTTGCTTAAGCCCGACCAGAAGTACCACACCCTTTGCATCACTTCCAGATGGCTTAACAAGACCGACGGCGGTCTTTCCGACGGCCGCTGGGCTTTCGATGATTTCGTACTTAAAGAAATCGTAAGCGACTTTACCGAAGACGTTACCATAAACTTCCTTGACGCCGATAGCGGCGAAGCGATCAAGACTCCACAGGTTCTCAAAGCTCAGTATGGCAATATTAACTGCTATGCCCCCGATGAGAGCAAGGCTGACTTCACTATCAGAAATTCCAGGGCAACTTACAGGTATGTTCCTGAAATGAGCACGGACTACGTATTTGTTACCAAGGGCGTTAAGAATGAGATAAATCTGTATTTCAGAAAGCTCATTTCCGCCGATGTTATACTTCACTTTGTTGACCGCGAGAGCGGCGCCGAGCTGGCCGCAAGCTATACCGATAAGGACGGCGGCTATGTCGGCTATGATTACGAGGTAGACCCCTCTGTCGCTCCTTATACGATTACCAAGAAGGGCGGCACCCATTACGGCCTTGACGAAAGTTCCGTAAGCGGCCTAAAAGTTTCTGAAAATGACGAAGATAATGAATTTGAAATCTATTATGATGAGGTAAAGACTAACCTTATCACTAACGGCAGCTTTGCCACCGGCAATACCGACGGCTGGACCAACCGTATTGAAGGTACCATCACCGACGGTACGGTAGCCCTTGACTCCGAGCTTGGCGTTAACGCCCTGACCATTTCCACCAAAGGCCGTGAGGCGACGAACAGCATCGGTACCGTATGGCCCGTACAAAAGGGCGTTGAATACATCCTTTCCTTTGATGTAGGCGGTACTAAGCCCTCCACTGACAACTATACGTACAACCGCGTTACCGATGACAGGTATCACGAGGGTGGCAGCAAAGGCTGGGATAACAGCGGCAACGATATCATAACCTATGGTAAGGATATGGTTAGCGGCAAATGGAATCACATGGAGAAGAAGTTTGTCGCTCAGACCGATATGGTTTATTTCCAGAGTGGCTGGGCATCCACTATCAAGTTTACCAACTTCCTGCTGCGTCCCGCGGCCGGTAAAATTGAAAGCGGCAGCGTCAAGATAAACTTCCTGGATAAGGCTGACAGCACTTCCATTAAGGACGCCGTAACGTTTGACAATCTCGTGGCCGGTTCTACCTACAGCGTGCCCGCGCAGTACCTTGTTGATATCGACAGTGAAAAAGGTCACTACAGATATAGGTCTGACAATGTTTCCAGCACGACCGTAAAGGCCAATACTACCACGGATATCAACCTTTACTTCGATAAGATAACTACCGCCACGGTTCATGGCAAGCTGGCCGTAAAGGATACCGGCGAGGAAATATTTGGCGACGGATTTACCGCCGAAGCCGAGGTAGGCAAGGCCTTTGAGGTACCCTCTGCTTATACCGGCGCCAGAGTCGGCAGCGACGGCAAGAGCTATATGTATGACGGCAGCGATCCCGAGACCCTTATCGTTGACACGGACGAGTCGAAAAACAACATCACTCTGTATTATGTAGAAGCAAACAGTCTTATCAAGAACGGCGACTTTGAGACTCCTCTCGATGGCGAAAACATACCCGAGTGGGGCACCGGTACCGGCACCGCAAATGATGTTGGCGTAGCCCAACTGACAACCGCGAACTTTGACTATGTGACCGATGAGGCTGACGGCAACCACTATATCCAGTCCAAGAGCAGCAATCAGTTGTATACGGCGGGCTCTCTCAAGAGATTTGTTAATCTTACCCCCGGCAAGGCGTACAAATTCTCTTTCAAGGTTAAGCGCGCCGGCGGCGAGAAGCGTACGGAAGCTTGGATCGAGGCTGTTTTGGTCAAGGACGATCACGTTGAAATAGGCGAGAACAATACCGACCATAATACGGTAGAGCAGTATCGCAAGAAGTACGGCTCATTTATTCCGGAGCCGGCCGCAAAGGGCGGCGCGGATATGAGCGAGCTGCTCATCGGCCCCGAAGACGGCTGGGTAACTATCGAGAGAACTCTTACTCCCGACAACGAATTTAAGACCCTGCTTATTGGCGCCAAGTGGCTTGACAACAACTGGTGCTTCGACGATTTTGTACTTACCGAGATTGGCGATGCCGTACAGCCCAACACCATAGCCATTGAGGACGATAAGGCCACCATCACCGCTAACAGCGATATGACGGGCCAGGCCATAGTTGCCCTGTATGACGCGGATAACAAGCTGGTCAGCGTAAAGCTGGAGACCTTAAATCTTTCCGCCGGTCAGAGCGCGGACGTATCTATCGATTACAATGTCGAGGGCGCAGTTACCGTTAAGGTATTCGCCATGAATATTAATAACGGCGTTGCTCCTTTGGCGGAATCCGCCGAGGGCACAGTGCCCGGTACCGAGCCCGAAAAGCTGAAGATAGTTGCGGTCGAGGCGACGCAGGAAAAAGAGGCAGATAAAGGTAATGTAAAAGAAAACGTCATGGACGGTAGCTATGATACAAAATGGACCTGCGAAGGCGAGGGCAGTATCACTGTCGATGTTGGCGAGGTCAAATCTCTTAGGAGGATTGCCGTTTACCTTGACAAAAAGGGTTATACCGACGGAAGAACACTGCCTATCAAGGTTTCCGTGTCGGAGGACAATGAAGCCTGGACAGAAGTTCAAAATACTACTTATGGCCCCAGCAACGAGTATACCGGTATTATTGATGTAAACAATAATGCTCGTTATGTACGCGTCAGCGTGAGCGGTAACTCCATCAGCAACTGGGCCAGCGTGACCGAAATAGAGGTTTACGCATAATCAAGCTTATGCAATAAAAAAGCGGTCTCCTTATGGAGACCGCTTTTTGAAAGGGATGCGCGGCAAATGGTTAAGAGCCCTTCGCCCCGGTCAGGATGCGGCGTTAATCCGCGCGCCGCGTGATAACAAACGTTCCCGGGAACAAAAAAGCAAAAATAATTTAAAAAAACTTTAATAAAAACTATGGACATTTACGCCCAAAAGTGCTACAATATAACTAAATACAAAATGCTCCCCGTTCGCTGCGGGCGGCGGAACATTTCATTAAAAAGAGGAGGAAAAACCATGGATTTTGACGAATTGATGAAAACCGTCGGCGCCAAAATGAACGAAGTCCGCGACGTTGTCATGGACTTTACCGACAAGGCCGGCAAAAAGGCCGGCGAAATTTACGGCGATACTAAGGTCAAGCTTAAAATCGCCGACATTCAGCGTGACATCAACCACCTTTACCGCGAGGTGGGCAAGGCAGCCTATACCGCCAATCAGGCGGGCGAGGATATTGCCGCCGTTATTGGCGACAAGTGCAGTGAGATACAGCGCCTTTACGCTGAAATGGAGGAGCTGAACAAGAGCCTCTCCAAGGATAAGGAGGAGACCGCTCCCGAGGCCGGCGACGATGTTATAGAGGTGGAGGCACAAGAAAGCCCCGCTCCGGAGGAGGACGCTCCCGCTGCCGAGGCTCCGGAGGACGCCGCTGCCGAATAATCCCCTGCGCCGCGAACCCACAACATCCCTTGCCATAAGGAGGGAACGCAGGTGAGGCCGCCGACTGCCCGCCGTACCGCTTGCGGCATCGGCGCACGGCCACCGTACTGGCTGTAAAAATCAATAAATCTTCGTGGAGAATTTTGTACAACCTGACGAATTTAAAAAAATTCATGAAGATTTGGAAAAAACACTTGCAAAATTTCAAAGTTATGATATACTTATAATATGTAATGGTTGAGTGGGGCACTCTGCCCTGTTGAGGGGCAGGACAGGGGCTCTGCTTGACGAACATCGCAAAATATTACATTTACTATATTTATAGTGAAAGGAGTTTTCTAAATGAAAAAATTGCTCGGCAAGGTAGTTGTCGGCGCAATAGGGCTTATGATGGCTTTTGGCCTCAATGCTTTTGCCGCCGGTAATTCCCTTACGATCGACAAGGCTGAGCCCACCGGCAACGCCCAGAAGCCCGGCGAGGTCGTGGTTGAGGGCACTTTTACCGGTGAACTTACCGGCGCTCAGGTGACTATCCTTGTTGCCCCTTATGTAGGAAGCGAGCGGCCTTCCCTTGCGAACATTAAAGATGAGAACATCAAGTATATTGATCAGTCCGGCCTTACGGACGGCAAATTCTCATATACATTTGTTCTTGACCCCGAAGTCAGCGCTTATGCCGTATGGTGCGGCGGTACTGATATTACCGAGGTCTCTAATGACAAGTCTATCAGCTTTAACACCACTCCCTCGACTGATGAGTTCGAGATTGTTGGTATCGTTACGCTCAATGTGCTTGACCCCGGGAAGAACGCGGATATTACCAAGGTAACCGCAACTATAGAGGGCAAGACCCCCGTTTCTGCCGTTAAGACAGAAGATGTTAACGGCAAAACTGCCGGTAAGTACACCATTAAGGTTGCTCCCGGTCACTATGACGTAATCGTTGGCCGCGAGGGTTATCTGTTTAGGACTATCGGCGTCGATGTAACAAATGCCAATGTGACCGCTCCCGATACTGCCCTTGTAGCCGGTAACGTAACCGATGAATTAACGTCTAAGGATATCGTTGACGTAGACGACCTCCAGGCTCTGCTTGACGCATATAGAACAAAATCCGGCGATGCTAAATACAACTCGGCAGCCAATTTTGACGACAGTGATATCGTTGACGTAGACGACCTTCAGGCTCTGCTTGACAGCTACAGAGTTACAGCTGAGGCGGCATACGTCGCTGAGTAAAATTTGCTTGTATGGTAATTGAAAGCGAGGTTAATAAGATGAAAAAATTTATATCTATCGTTCTCGCTCTGGCTATGGTATTTTCCATCGGCGCTCTCACCTCTTTTGCCGCCGATGATGTCACCATTACTCTTGAAGTAAATCCTGCCCCTGCATACGCTGGTTTTGTAGGCGCGGATAAGCTGGACGCTGAGGCAATGTTTGAAGTTATTGTTAAAATCAATAACGTTACCGAACCCAATATTAAGACGGCCGACATCAGCGTTAGCTGGGATAACGAGGTTGTTACAGCTATCGTTCCCTCCGGCGTTGAAGCAAGTGCAGTGGGCCCCTACAACTACGGTTCTGATTATCTTGTTGATGGAATGGACCCTGTTACATATTTGCCCGTTGGCGGATATACCTGGAGTGGTTCGAAGTTTGAACCCGGAAGATATGATTTCCTGGCCGTGATTGCTCAGTCTTATTTGGGCTCAGGCGGCAAGTATGAGAACGGTTATCCCACAGGCGGCAAGGACACCCTTGAGTTTGCGAAGATACTCTTCAAGGCTAAGAAAACCGGCGATCCCAAGTTTAAAGTAACAAGCTCCACGGCTGATCAGCCTGTTGTATATTTTGGTGACGCCAATGGTGAATCTGTAAGAACTACCCCCACATTTGATAATTCCAAGCCTATAAAGATACCCATGGAGATTACTCCTCCCGAGCCCACCGTTAAGACGGTAATCGGCCTTGCCGACGGCGAGACCATAGAGCCCGCCGAAACGGTAGCCGACCTTAAGTCTGAAATCAAGGTTAAGATTGAGGGCGGCGAGGACGAGACTATCACCGTTACTTGGGTAGCCGGAGACCTTGACGAGAACGGCAAGGGTACCGCTACGGCGACACTGCCCGAGAACTACGCGTACGCTGACCAGCCCATCACCGCTGAGCTGACCGGTAAAGCTCCTACTCCTCCCGAGCCCACCGTTAAGACGGTAATCGGCCTTGCCGATGGCGAGACCATAGAGCCCGCCGAGACGGTAGCCGACCTTAAGACTTCCATCAAGGTTAAGATTGAGGGCGGCGAGGACGAGACCATCACCGTTACTTGGGTAGCCGGAGACCTTGACGAAAACGGCAAGGGTACCGCTACGGCGACACTGCCCGAGAACTACGCGTACGCTGACCAGCCCATCACCGCTGAGCTGAC
>CANRHW010000022.1 GCA_947630525.1 uncultured Clostridia bacterium
CTTGTAGACCTCCTCCGCCCCGTCAAGGTCGCCCCGCTCCAGATACCATGTTCCCATGTTGTCGGCAATAGTGCGGTCGTCAGAGTTATAGTCATAGGCCTCTTTAAGGAAAGCCTCCGTCTCCTCCGTCAGGGATGGGTCGTTTTTGCACTTTTCCATTTGCAGCAGGCCCATGGTTCCGTAGGTATCTGTGGCGGGCATGGAGGCGTGGGCCTCCTTCATTGTCTCATAGGCCTCGTCAAGGCGGCCGTCCTTCCATAGGAGGATGGCCTTGTTGTGCTTCGCGCGGCAGATATCGGCCTTTGTGCCCTTGCCATCGGCAATATATTTGTCCAGAACCTCATAGGCCTTTTCGTTCATTTTTTCGCGGATAAGGCAATAGCTGTAATACACAACCATATTGCTTTTGAGCTTGCCGGTGCTATAGGCCTTCTCCATTAGCTCAAGGCCTTTTTTGCGGTCGCCCTTGTTGTAAATGCCGTTGCCCCGGAGCATCAGGATATCGGCCCATTTTACGATGGCAAAAACCGCGATGAACACTACTACCGCCGCAAAGCCGGCCCAGGCCCCCACATAGTGGTTAAGGGCCACCACGGCCGCCACCACGGCAACGATTATAAGCAAATTCATTTATAAGTCTCCTTTCGGTTTGATATGGGATAGGCGCCATGCAAAGTATTAGAAATCCGCGCTGCCCGCCGTCCTTGGGAAGCTCTGCACGTCGCGGATATTCTGCACGCCGGTGATATACATGAGCGCCCGCTCAAAGCCCAGGCCGAAGCCGGCATGCCGGGCTGTGCCGTAGCGGCGCAAATCCAAATACCACCAATAATCCTCCTCACGCAGGCCCAGCTCCGCCATACGGGCGGAGAGGAGGTCAAGGCGCTCTTCGCGCTGGCTGCCGCCGATTATCTCGCCCACGCCGGGAACCAGGCAGTCCATGGCGGCAACGGTTTTGCCGTCGTCGTTGAGGCGCATATAAAAGGCCTTGATATCCTTGGGATAGTCGGTGACGAACACCGGCCGCTTAAATATCTTTTCGGTGAGGTAACGCTCGTGCTCCGTCTGTAGGTCAACGCCCCAGTCAACGGGATATTCAAACTTTTCACCGCTGTTTTTGAGGAGCTCCACGGCCTCGGTATAGGTCACGCGGGCAAAGTCGGAACCGAGCACGGAGCCTAAGCGCTCCAAGAGCCCCTTGTCCACAAATTTGTTAAAAAACTCCATTTCCTCGGGGGCGTTGTCGAGCACATACTTTATTATATATTTCAGCATATCCTCGGCCAGGGCCATATCGTCTTCCAGGTCGGCGAAGGCTATTTCCGGCTCGACCATCCAAAATTCCGCCCCATGGCGGGGAGTGTTGCTGTTTTCGGCCCGGAAGGTAGGGCCGAAGGTATAGATAGAGCCCAGCGCCATAGCGTGGGTTTCGCCGCTGAGCTGACCGCTGACGGTGAGGTTGGCGGCCTTGCCGAAAAAGTCCTTTGACCAGTCCACCGTTCCCTCGGGAGTGCGGGGCGGGTCATTAACGTCCAGCGTGGTTATGCGGAACATTTCGCCCGCGCCCTCACAGTCGCTGGCGGTGATTATCGGCGTATGCACATAGACAAAACCGCGCTCGTTGAAAAATTTGTGTATGGCATAGGCCAGTACGCCGCGCACTCTGAACACCGCCGAAAACAGATTTGTCCTTGGCCGCAGGTGAGCGATGGTGCGCAGATACTCGTTGCTGTGGCGCTTCTTCTGCAAGGGATAGTCCGGCGTCGAGGGGCCCTCGACCTCCGCCCCGTCCGCCACCAGCTCAAAGGGCTGCTTGGCGCCGGGGGTAAGGCGTATCTCGCCCTCGAACCACAGGGCCGCCCCCACGTTTTGCGAGATTATGTCGTCATAATTTTCCAGGCGGCTGCGTTCAACGACCACCTGTAGGCACTCAAAAAAGCTGCCGTCGTTCAGCGACACAAAGCCAAAGGCCCCGGACGAACGTATGCTGCGCACCCAGCCGGCGGTGCGTATCCGCCGTCCGTCAGCAAGCGTTTCGGGCCGGTAAAGCTCTCTTATGGTAGTACGTTCCATATGCTGATCTCCTTTTTAGCGTAAATCGGGAACAAATCCCCATTCCCGACCTCCGATACTTTTCACTTTTATAATTATCTCACAAAAAAAGAATTTTGTCCATACTTTATTGTGAAATTTTTCCTAAACTTCTTGACTTTATAAAAATTTTGATATAAAATAGATATTAGTGTACAATATGACTTAGGAGGAGACACTCATGAAAAGAAAAACCACGGCTCCCGCTTCGGGCGCTTCAACTGATATAAAGGCCGAGCGCAAGAGAGAGACCGAAAAACTGTCCGACAAGGCGGTGCTGGTTTCGGCCCTGGCTATACTGTACGCAATTTTGCTGCTGTTTCTTCAAAGCATGGGGAAAAGCAGCCTCACCGCCTCCGGCGCGGTGACTTTTATGAAGATACTTTTCTGGGGCAGCATCGCGGGCGCCATTGCCTTTGCTGTCTGGGCCGCATATAAGGAGCGGCGGGGAATGCTGCTGTACAGCGGCATCTTCCTGTTTGTGCTCTGGGCCTCGGCGGTAATACTTTACTGCGGTTATTGGGATAGGGGCTTCGCCATAGTGTATGCGGGGCTTTTCATTGCCTTTGTGCTGGTTCACGTGTATGTTAGGCTGCGCGTCATGGGCAAGCTGAGCTCCGGCGGGGCTATGACGGCTTTCGTAATTGTGGCGGCCGCGCTTTTCGCCCTGCTGACCTTGTGCGCCGTGGGCATACGGCTGGGCTGGCTCAACGGCCTGCTTGGAATGATAAGCATATAAAACTAATGCCAATTAAAATTATCAATTCGTGGCCGGAACAAGCGTTACAACGCTTGTTCCGATTTTTTATGAAATCGAAAAATGGCTCACGCCGCGGCTTCTCCTTTTCCACAATTTGCAAGAAAAGCGCCGTAGCAAAGACGGAGAGTCTATTTTTGCGCCCATTTTTAAATTTTTTGTAAAATACTATTGACACGTTTGAAAAAAAAGTATATAATGTAAGTGTATTTTTGTGCCCTTTGCATAAAAATTTAATATATACAGAAGGAGGTGTTTCAATGGAAGCAGTTCTTATCGCCATTGCTGTAGTCCTCCTGGTTTTGATTCCGATAACAGGTTTTATCTGCTTTAAAAAGGGTATTGACCATAGAAAGAAAATTGCAGAAGCCGAGATAGGCAGCGCTGAGGAGCAGGCCGACAGGATTTTATCCGAGGCAGCGTCCGAGGCTGAGAACAAAAAGCGCGTGGCTCTTGTGGAGGCTAAGGAAGAAATTCTTAAGTCCAAGAACGAGGCCGAGCGCGAGTTCAAGGAGCGCCGTAACGAGATCAGCAGACAGGAAAGACGCATACAGCAGAAAGAAGAAAATCTTGATAAAAAGACCGACGCACTCGAAAAGAAGGACGAGCTTTTGAACAAGAAGATCAAGGCCGCCGAGGCAAGGCAGGCCGAGATCGACGAGCTTCACAAAAAGGAGACCGAGGTTCTGGAAAGGCTCAGCGGTCTGACAGCGGAAGAGGCTAAGGAATATTTACTGCGCAACATTGAAAGCGAGGTCCGCCACGAGGCGGCCATCATGATCAAAGAAATTGAAACTCAGGCTAAGGAGGAAGCTGATAAAAAAGCAAAGGACATTATCAGCACCGCCATTCAGAAATGCGCCGCGGACCATGTGGCCGAAACTACGGTCAGCGTCGTATCCCTGCCTAATGATGAAATGAAAGGCCGTATCATCGGCCGCGAGGGACGCAATATTCGCGCCCTGGAAACACTTACCGGCATAGACCTCATTATTGACGACACGCCGGAGGCGGTCATTCTTTCGGGCTTTGATCCCATTCGCAGAGAAGTTGCCCGCGTGGCTCTTGAAAAACTTATTACCGACGGACGTATCCACCCCGCCCGTATTGAAGAAATGGTGGAACGCGCCAAAAAGGAGGTTGACGCCGAAATCAAGCAGGAGGGCGAGCAGGCCACCTTTGACACCGGCGTACACGGGCTCCATCCCGAGCTTATAAAGCTGCTGGGCAAGCTCAAATTCCGTACAAGCTATGGGCAGAACGTGCTCAAGCACTCCATGGAGGTCGCCTATCTTTCGGGCATTATGGCCGGCGAATTGGGCGTGGACGTAACTATCGCCAAGCGCGCCGGTCTGCTCCACGACATAGGCAAGGCCGTTGACCATGAAATCGAGGGCAGCCATGTCAGCATAGGCGTGGACCTTGCCAGGAAATATCACGAGGGCAAGGAGGTCATTCACGCTATCGAGGCTCACCACGGCGACGTGGAGCCGTCCACCGTTATCGCCTGCATAGTTCAGGCCGCCGACGCTATCAGCGCGGCAAGGCCCGGCGCACGGCGCGAGAACATTGAGACTTACATAAAGCGTCTCCAAAGGCTGGAGGAAATTGCCAACTCCTTTAACGGAGTGAACAATTCCTATGCAATCCAGGCCGGCCGCGAGATACGCATTATGGTTAAGCCCGAACAGGTGGGCGACGAGGATATGAATTTTATCGCCCGGGAGATCTGTAAGAAGATAGAAAGCGATTTGGAATACCCCGGTCAGATCAAAGTGAACCTTATACGCGAAACACGGACAATAGACTACGCAAAATAACTCTTGACCTTTAAACAAAAAGGGTGTATAATTGATGTATAATTATACATCCGGCAGGAGGACCCCGGGTGCACGCCCGGGGTCTTTTGCTTAAACCGAAAGGGGAACGAAGCTGCCCCGAATACTCATCTCACCCAAAGGCAGGTGTAAGTTCGTGAAAAACATTGCCCTAGTGGTCAATTTTGAAAAAGGGAACGCCCGCCTCGGAGCACTGCGCCTTATCGAGGTCCTGCGCGGCCGGGCGGCGGTCTATTGCGATATGGCCGGGCGGGGGCGGCTGCCGGCGGAGGCCCTGGCGGACCGGGAGCTGTTTACCCTCTGCCCGACCGTAGTTACCCTTGGCGGCGACGGCACAATAATCAGCACCGCCGGCCGCTGCGCCCCATACAAAAACATACTCATCGGCGTAAATCTGGGGCGGCTGGGATTTTTGGCTACCTTGGAGGCCGAGCCCGTGGAGCGCACGGCGGATTTCATACTTTCGGACGTAAAGTACCGCGAACGAACTATGCTGTCCTGCCGCATACGCCGGGCGGGCGGCGAGACCGAAACGGAGCGTCACGCCCTTAACGACGTGGTGCTTTCCAGAGGGGCGGGGCGGCTGCACCGCATCGAGGCCGAAATGGATGGGCGGCCGCTCACAAAGGTGAGGGCGGACGGCTTAGTCGTGGCCACGCCCACGGGCTCTACCGCATATTCCCTTTCCGCCGGGGGGCCTATCGCCGCTCCCGACATGGATCTGTTCATACTCTCCCCCATCTGCCCCCACAATCTGTCGGCCAGGCCTATGGTGCTGCCTACGGACAGGGTAATAACCCTGACCACCGCCGACGGGGCGATAGTCACCGTAGACGGGCGCAATATCGGCTCTATTGAAGCGGGCGACCGGGTGGAGATACGTAAAAGCCCATACATCACTTGCCTGGCCGAGGCTCCCGGCAGCGACTTTTACGAACTGGCACGGAAAAAACTGACCGAAAATATATGACTAAGAAGCTCCCGCCTCTAAGGCGGTTCCGCTTGATTTTTTCAGCAGGTAATTCAGTTTTCTGCCGAAAACGCTCTATGACGGGCCCTTGGCCCCTATTGAAATCGGAGGTATGACCCATGCGAATAAAAAGACAGAACGCCATATTAAAGCTCATTGGCGAGGGCGACATCGAGACCCAGCAGGAGCTTACGGACGCCCTGTGCAAAATCGGCTTTGACGTGACTCAGGCCACGGTGTCCCGCGATATAAAGGAGCTGCGCATCGTCAAGCGCCTCAACGAAAACGGCCGCTATGTCTACGCCCAAAGCGGAATAAACAGCGACGCGGACATGAACGAACGTTTTAACATAATTTTTGAAAAAAGCGTCGTGTCGATAGAATACGCCGTCAACAATATAGTTGTCAAGACCCTGAGCGGCATGGCTCAGGCGGCCGGGGCGGCCCTCGACGCCATGGACCTGCCGGAGGTTGTGGGCACCATCGCCGGCGACGATACGATCATAATGGTAGTTCGCAGCGAAGAAAGTGCGCGCCGTCTGGTTTATAAACTGCGCAGCATGACGGAATAGCAAAAGCCATAATCGAGGTGGCGTTTTTATGCTTACTTTATTAAAAATTGAAAATATCGCCGTTATCGAGTCCGCCGAAGCGGAGCTTGGCCCGGGCTTCAACGTGCTCACCGGCGAGACGGGCGCGGGCAAATCCCTGCTGATAGACTCTATCAGCCTTGTGCTCGGCGGCAGGGGCCAGAGGGAGCTTATTCGGGCCGGAGCGGACTTCGCTTCGGTAAAGGCGGTGTTCGTATGCCCGGAGCTTGCGCCCTTTTTGAGCGAGCAGGGTTTAGAGCCGGAGGAGGACGGCACGGTGATACTGTACCGCCGCCTTTATCGAGACGGGCGCAACACCTGCCGCTGCAACGCCGAAGTGATACCGCTGAGTCTGCTTAAAGAGCTCGGCGGCAGGCTGGTGGCCATCCATGGCCAGCACGACGGCACCGCCCTGCTCAGTCCGGCGGCCCACATCGACTTTATAGACGGCTACGGCCGTTATGACGCGGCGCTCAAAAATTACGCCGAGAAGTACCGGGCCTGGAAGCTCGCCGAAAAAGAGCTCGAGGATGCGCGCCTCAACGCCGCCCAGAGGGAGGAGCGCATAGACTTCCTCTCATTCCAGGTCAAGGAAATAGAGGACGCCGCCCTCCGGGACGGGGAGGAAGAAGAGCTGACCGCCCGTCAGCGGCTGCTCAGCAATGCCGAAGACCTGACCGAAAACGCCCACGCCGCAGGCGAGGGCATAGATCAGGGCTACGACAGCGTCAGCGACGCCTTGGCGGCGCTGGAAAAAATCAGCGCTCTCGACCCGTCGATGGCCGGCGCCGAAGAAAGGCTTCGCAGCGTTTATTACGAGCTGGAGGAACTGCGGCGGGACTTAAATTCATACATTTACGGGCTGGAATTTGACCCGGAAGAGCTCACCGGCGTAGACGAGCGCATAGGCGTGATTTACCGGCTGGAGCGCAAGTACGGCGCCGACATACCGGCCATACTGGCTTTTTTGGACAAAGCCAAAGGAGAGCTGGATCGCCTGACTTATGCCGAAGAACACGGGGCCGAAATGGAGGCCGAGGTCAGGCGGCTTTACGGCGAGGCGGAGACCGCCGCGGGGGAGCTTACCGCCCTGCGCACCGCCGCCGCAAAGGAACTCTGCCAGAAGATATGCGGCGAGCTGGCCTTTTTGGATATGCCAAAGACAAGGGTGGAGCCGCGCCTCACTCCCTGCCCCCTATGGGAAAAGGGCGCCGAAAGGGCGGAGCTGCTCATCTCCACCAACCCCGCCGAGGAGCCAAAGCCCCTTGGCAAAATCGCCAGCGGCGGCGAACTGAGCCGCATAATGCTGGCCATGAAGGCCGTATTTTCCCAAGCTGACCCGGTGCCGGTGCTCATATTTGACGAGGTCGATTCCGGCGTAAGCGGACGCGCCGCCGGCAAGATCGGCAAAAAGCTGCGTGAGCTGGCAGAGGCCCACCAGGTCATATGTATAACGCATCTGCCAACGATTGCGGCCGCCGCGGCCCGCCATCTGCTGATAGAAAAGCACGACACCGGAGCGGGGCTCAGCACCACGGTGCGGCCCGTTGCCGGCGAAGAGCGGGTGCGTGAGATAGCCCGCATAATGGTAGGCGACGGCCTCACCCCCGCGGCGCTGGAAAACGCCCGGGAGCTTTTGGCCAATTAAAAGGAGGACGCTATGGACCAGATAGGACAGGTAGTTGAAATTCAAGGGAAAAACGCTATCGTGCGGGTGCGCCGGGTCTCGGCCTGCGGCGAGAATTGCAGCAGCTGCAGCGGCGGCTGCAAGCCCACCTCCACCACTATGAAGGCGGTAAACGGCCTTAACGCCAAGGTCGGCGACATGGTCAAGGTTGAAATGAACCCCGGCGCCTTTGTCACGCTGGCCTTTGTTGGCTATATTCTGCCGATAATCATCTCCGTGGCGGCCTATATGGCGGCGATGCGCCTCAGCTCCGACAGTCTTGTGGCCGATATTTCGGCGCTCGCGGCCCTGATAGTGACGCTGGTTTTCTTTTTCTTCATGGACAAGGTGCCGAAGAAGTCAACTCGCTTTACAAGCAGAATAATACGAATTTTAAGATAAGAAAGGACGATAAATCATTATGGAAAAAATTACGACTAACACCGCTCCCGGGGCCATCGGCCCATATTCTCAGGCCATAAAGGCCGGAGGATTTCTGTATACCAGCGGCCAGATACCCCTTGACCCCGCCACCGGCGCTATCCCCCAGGGCGCCGAGGCCCAGGCCCGGCAAGCCCTGACCAACCTGACCAATCTCATAAAGGCCGCCGGCGCCGATGTGAGCAAGACCGTTAAGACCGTGGTCTTTATTAAAAACATGGACGATTTTGCCGTAATAAACCAGGTATACGCCGAGTTTTTTACCGAGCCATACCCGGCCCGCTCCTGCGTGGAGGTGGCGCGGCTGCCCAAGGACGTGCTTATCGAGGCCGAAGCCATAGTAGAGCTGTAAAAAACTGTTGACAAATCCGGCATAAAGTGCTATTATACAAATAGCGGGGCTTTCCCGCGTGATGTTCGACAGGGGCCCGTCGTTCAAAGTGTCGGCAAGAGAGTATCTCCTGCTGAAAAACAGGCGGAACCCGCGGGTACATCTTAAATAATTAAATCTTCGGGGCAGGGTGAAATTCCCTACCGGCGGTAAAGTCCGCGACCCCGGCCACGGCCGGGCTGATTTGGTGAAATTCCGAAACCGACGGTATAGTCCGGATGAGAGAAGAGAGGTGTTTTGTGTGCGCACTGTCACTTAAGCTCCGACTAAAGTCGGAGCCGTTTTATTTTCATAAAAAACTTTATAGGAGACTGTGTCATGAGCAATTTGTTTAAATCGTTATTTGAAGCCCTAAAGGAAAACCTTTCTTTCGTGCTTGTAAGTCTTGCGGCGGCGGCGGCAATCGCGGCGCTTTCGGTGCTGGCGGAAAAGACCCTGCTCAAAGGGAGGCTTAATAAAATGACCCCCACCCGCCGGACGGCAACCTGCGCCATGCTGGCGGCGGCGGCCGGACTGCTGATGCTGTTTGAATTTCCCATCCCCTTTGTGGCCCCAGCGTTTTACGAGGCCGACCTGAGCGAGCTGCCCGTACTTATCGGGGCCTTTTCCATGGGGCCCACGGCGGGAGTTATAATCGAGCTGGTCAAAATCTTTGTCAAGCTGGTGCTCAAAGGGACGACGACCGCCTACGTGGGCGATTTCGCCAACTTTTTCATCGGCTGCACCCTGATAGTGCCCGCCTCAATAGTTTATCACCTGAAAAAGAACCGCAAGACCGCCGCCCTGTCCCTGGCCGCCGGCACTCTGTGCATGGCGGTATTCGGCAGCGTTTTCAACGCCGTTTACCTGATACCCAAGTTTTCGGAGCTTTACGGCGTGCCCCTTGAAGCCATAATCCAGATGGGCGCGGAGATAAACCCCCACATTACCAGCGCCTGGAGCTTGGCCCTGTGGGCCGTGGCCCCTTTCAACATCATAAAGGGATTGGGCGTTTCGCTGATAACCATGTTCATTTATAAGCCGCTTTCGGGACTTATACGCGGACACAACGCATAAAAATCCCGTAATTAAACAAGCCTCCTCTGTAATATCTATTACAAAGGAGGCTTTTATGTTGAAAAAAATTATTTCCTTTTTTGTCGTATCCGCGCTCATACTTGCCGCTCTGCCCGCCTGGGCTGCGCCCGAGTACGAGGCCAAGTCCGTGCTGCTGATGGATTTTGACAGCGGCGCCGTGCTTTATGAGGACAACGCAGACGAACAGCTGCCGCCGGCCAGCGTAACTAAGGTGATGACCATGCTGCTGATAATGGAGGCCATCGACCGGGGCGAAATAGGCTATGACACTATCGTTACCGCCAGCGAACGGGCCAAAAGCATGGGCGGCAGCACGATATTCCTTGACACAAACGAACAGATGACGGTGAACGACCTGCTAAAGGGCATAGCCGTAGCCTCGGGCAACGACGCCTGCGTAGCCATGGCGGAGCATCTGGCCGGCAGCGTTGAGGCCTTTGTGGGCAAAATGAACGAGCGGGCGGCTCAGCTGGGCATGACGAACACCCACTTTGTAAACTGCAACGGCCTTGACGCCGAGGGGCACTACTCCTCCGCCCGGGACATAGCAATAATGAGCCGGGAATTGATGAAGCATTCGGACATATTCAAATACACCACCATCTGGATGGATTCCCTGCGCGGCGGGGCCTTTCAGCTTGCCAATACAAACAAGCTCATCCGCTTCTACGACGGAGCCACGGGACTTAAAACCGGCTCCACGGACGGAGCTCTTTGCTGCATAAGCGCCACCGCAAAAAGGGACGGCCTGCACCTGATTGCCGTAGTGCTGGGCAGCCCCAATTCCAAGGCCCGTTTCGCCGCCGCGAGGGAACTGCTGAATTACGGTTTTGCCGGCTTTCGCAGCGTAAAACTGGGCGAAAAGGATAAGACCGTGTGCAGCGTTCCTGTGAAAAAGGGCGTCAAGTCACAAGTGGCGCTCATCTCCGGCGACGACGCATCGGCTCTGCTGCCCGTGGACAAGGTAAATATGGTACAGACCGACACGCAGGCGCCGCAAAGCCTGCAAGCGCCCATAAAAAAGGGCGACGCCGTAGGCAAGGTGACGGCCACTCTCGACGGAGAGGTGATCGCCGAGTGCCGCCTTGTCGCCGCCGAAGATGTGGAACGGCGGAACGTGTTCTCGTACTTCCGGGCGGTGCTGCTGCGGTTCATGACCGTATAGCGGAAATGCCCGCCGCGCTATGACATTCCGCGCCCCAGGCGCATATTGTGTAGGGTGAGGAGTGTGATGGATATGACAAGGACCTTTGCACTGGCCGGCAACCCCAATGTGGGCAAGTCAACGGTATTTAACGCCCTGACCGGCGCCCGCCAGCACACCGGCAACTGGGCCGGCAAGACCGTGGAGCTGGCCGAGGGGGCCCTTACCGTAGGAGAACATAAATTTCGGATAGTAGACCTGCCGGGCACCTACAGCCTGTCCGCCGAGTCAGTTGACGAAAGGACCGCCCGTGATTACATATGCTTCGGCGGAGCGGACGCGGTGATACTCGTCTGCGACGCCACCTGTCTTGAACGCAATTTAATACTGGCCGTTCAAACTCTGGAGATAACCGGCCGGGTTATTATATGCCTGAACCTGATGGACGAGGCCGAAAAGAAAAAAATTTTCGTCGACGCGGCGGAGCTTTCCCGGCTGCTGGGCGTAAAAGTGGCGCCCATGTCCGCCCGGAAAGGCGAGGGCATTGACGGGCTCAAAGAGGCGATGGCCGGGAGCATCGGCGGCGAAACGCTGAAAATCGACTACGGCCCCGCCGTCGAGGCCGCCATAGCCATACTGCGGCCCGCCGTCGGTTCGGTCGGCTGCGGCCTTGACCCGCGGTGGACGGCTTTGAAACTCCTGGAGGGGGACAAGGGCCTGATCGATGGGCTGAACGCGAGCCTCGGCCTGCGCATCACCGAGATCGAGCCCGTAGCCGCCGCCCTTGAAAAAGCCCGGCGCCTTTTGATGGAAAAAGGGCTTAACGCCGAAAAGCTGCGCGACCTCATTGCCAAAAGCCGCGTTGCCAGCGTGGAGGCCATAGCCGCAAAGGTGATAAAATCCAAGGGCAGCTTTGCCGCCGACCGGAGGCTGGACAAAATATTCACCGGCAAGCTCCTGGGCGTGCCGGTGATGCTGGCGCTGCTGCTGGGCATAATGTGGCTGACGGCCCAGGGGGCCAACTATCCGTCTTCGGCCCTGAGCGCTCTGTTCGGCAAGGCGGAGGAATGGCTCTATTCGCTGATGAGCGGCTGCAATCCCTTTGTCCGCGACCTGCTGGTACGCGGAATGCTAAGGACATTGGGGTGGGTAGTGGCGGTAATGCTGCCGCCCATGGCCATATTTTTTCCGCTGTTTACCTTGCTCGAAGACTTCGGCTATCTGCCGAGAGTGGCCTTTAATCTGGACGGCTGCTTCCGCCGGTGCGGCGCCTGCGGCAAACAGGCCCTGACCACCTGCATGGGCTTCGGCTGCAACGCGGTGGGCGTAACCGGCTGCCGCATAATCGATTCGCCGAGAGAAAAGCTGCTGGCCATGCTGACCAACAGCTTTGTGCCCTGCAACGGGCGGCTCCCCTCGCTGATAGCGGTAATATCCCTGTTCCTCACCTTTGGCGGCGGAGCGGTGGAAGGGGCCTCCGCCGCATTGCTGGTGACGGCGGCCATAGTGCTTGGCATAGGCGTCACCATGGCCGTGTGCCGTATATTGAGCCGCACTCTGTTAAAGGGACTGCCGTCCTCCTTTGCGCTGGAGCTGCCCCCATACCGGCGGCCGCAAATAGGCAAGGTCATCGTCCGTTCGGTGCTGGATAGGACGCTCCACGTGCTTGGCCGGGCGGCGACGGTAGCCGCCCCGGCGGGACTTGTAATATGGCTGCTGGCCAACCTGAGCCCCGGCGGTGTGCCGCTGCTCACCCGGCTTTCGGACCTTTTAGACCCGCTGGGCCGCATAATGGGAATGGACGGGGTCATACTGACCGCCTTTATATTAGGCTTCCCGGCCAACGAAATAGTGCTGCCCCTTGCGCTGATGGGCTACACGCGGGGAGGCGCGCTGACCGGCTATACGGGGCT
>CANRHW010000023.1 GCA_947630525.1 uncultured Clostridia bacterium
GTCTCTGGGGCGGCCAACGGTGAACTCGGGCCTAAGGCCGTAAAGCCCCTCCGCCGCATTGGCGCAGAGACTGTAAAACCGGCGGCCCTGCTCCTCCATGGCGCTCATGAACGTACCTTTATACTGAGCCTGTTTCGGCTGTGAGAGGTATTGTTGATAGTGAGATTGTAGTCGATGTCCAGTTTGCCGCCGTTTTCGCTCATATCAACGCTGAGCTCGTTGGTGGCCACGCTGACGGTCAGATTGCCAAAGGGCGTTTCATAACAGCTCATATGGCACTGGCCCGCCTCAAAGACCATGCGCGTGTGAGTTTCGCCGCTGCGGAGCATGGTAACAACTCCGTCAGGGGCGACTTTGAGGGTCGTGCTGCACCGTTCGCGGCCCAGGAGCTCGCCCTCGGGATAATTGATGTAAAATTTGCCGGATTTTTTATAGAGCTGCCCCTCGGTGGAATAGCTCATACGGTCGGTGTCGCCGTCGGTGGTGACGTTGCCGTTTATTTCCACATATACCTGTTTCATAGGTTCACCTCAAATCATCGTTTGGTGTACGCTGAGCTCTATCTCACTGCCAAGGAACAGTCCGCCCAGCTGGGCAAAGCTCTCCGTGCTGTCGGAAACGAAGAACTGCCGCCTGCCCTCCAGGGCGCTGCCCGTCAGCAGACCTTCGTCGGCCATGAGCTTTCGGGCGCTTTCGGCCGCCTCCCGTCCGGAGGAGATGAGCTCTACTCCATCGCCCATTATATCACTTATTACGCCTTCAAGCAAGGGGTAATGTGTGCATCCCAAGATAAGCGTATCCACCCCTTCATTTTTCAGGCCGGTCAGGTAATCCCGGGCAACTATTCTGGCCACCTCCGTGTTTGCGTAGCCGTTTTCCACAATGGGCACAAACATGGGGCAGGCCGCGCTGTACACCTTTGCGGCGGGGTCGATTTCACTGATTATCTGGGCATATTTGTCGCTTTTGATTGTTCCCGCCGTGCCGATTACGCCGATCTTGCCGTTGCGCGTCCTGTTGACGGCGGCCTGGCACGCGGGTTCAAGCACGCCTATTATCCTAACGCCCACGTCGTTTATGTAGGGCAGGGCCACGCTGCTGGCGGTGCCGCAGGCGGCTATTATCATCTTTATGTTGTGCTTCAGCAGGAAATTTATATCATCCCTGGTGTAACGGATTATGGTCTCCCGGCTGCGGTTGCCGTAGGGTACGCGGCCGGTATCGCCAAAATAAACTATATCCTCGTTAGGCATAACGCTCATTAGTTGCTTAACAGTGGTAAGGCCTCCCAGACCGCTGTCAAAAACCCCAATAGGGCGATTGTCCATGAATATACCTCCAATATTGATGATAGGTTAGGCAATGGGGACGACGGTTTAAAGCGGCAAAATTTCCCGTTGCCTACCGATAATTTAACAGCAATAATTTGTCCCAGTTCTTTTCGCTGTGGTTGCGAAAGATTACCGCGGCGCAGCCGTCCCGGTATACCTCCAGGAACGCGCTGCGTATGGCGTTGCCCCGGCCGATCTCCAGGCTGGAAATATTCACTTGGGTCTGGGTGTGGCCGTCAACGCCGCAAATCTGGCGCCCCCAATCCTTGCCGGCCCAAACGCTGTCGCCCACGTGGGCGTGGCCGTAAACATGGAGCCGCACGTTGTCTTTTAAAGGCAAAAATGCGCCCATATATTCCGTGGCCCTGTTCCCGCCGGGATAGGCGTAGTGGCCGGCGGTAATGACCCGGGGTTTTTTGTCGCGCTCATCAGCCAGTCGGCGCAAATCGTCATATGTATAGGGATAGCCCTCGCCATACGCCCGGCCGTGGCAAAAATGCCAGCTCCCGTCCGGGGCGGCGCAGTCGGAGTAAAACAGTACGTCAATATCGCCCAGCTTATCCCAGAAATAAAAGTCGTCGATGTTTTCCGTAGTTTTCCACCCGATATCCCGGTGCGAAAGCACCATATCCCTAAAAGGCAGCACCGCCCGGCCAGACGCTATAAGGTAATCCATATCGTGGTTGCCCGGGCAGTAGCAGACAGGCAGGCCAAGACGCAGAAAAATCTCCTCCTGCATCCTTGTCATGTCAAGGAGCTTTCGGAGATCCGCCCCCTCTACGCTGTCGCCAAGATACCAGACCTTTTCGCATTTAAGCCCCAGAGCCTCATAGTCCTCCACCGCCGTGTAAATACAGCGGCGGCTGCGGTCCGGGTCATGCTGCTGGAGGTCGCTGACGAGCCAAACCCTGTGCAGGGTTTGGCTCGCCGAAGCTTTTAGATACCGTTCTATCATTAAAGTCTATCCCTCCGCCATATCGGGCCGCCGGCAATGTGCTTTCCGCAACGCGCCGCAGGCGGCCAAAAGGGTAGCGCGCCGATTTTACATAACCAGGCTTTCGCCGGTCATTTCGGCGGGCTGTTCCAAGCCCATGAGTTTGAGCATGGTGGGCGTGATGTCGGCCAGCCGTCCGCCCTGGCGGAGCGGCCCGCAGTCCGCGCCGACTACGATAAAGGGCACGGGATTGGTGGTGTGGGCCGTAAAGGGAGCTTTGGTCACAGGGTCGATAAGCTGATCCGCGTTGCCGTGGTCCGCCGTTATGCAGACTACGCCGCCCTTTTTGAGCACGGCCTCGGTCACCTGGCCCACGCAGTCGTCAACGGCCTCCACCGCCTTTATGGCGGCGGGGATAATGCCGGTGTGGCCTACCATGTCGCAGTTGGCGAAGTTGAGGATTATAACGTCGTATTTGTCAGCCTCTATCTCCTTGATAACGGCGTCCTTTACCTCATAAGCGCTCATTTCCGGCTTAAGGTCAAAGGTGGGCACGTCGGGGGACTGGATAAGGATGCGCCCCTCGCCGGGGAACTGCTTTTCCTCGCCGCCGTTAAAGAAGAAGGTCACGTGAGCGTATTTCTGCGTTTCGGCAATGCGCAGCTGAGTGAGCCCCAGCTTGCTCACGTATTCGCCGAAGGTCATTACCAGCTCCTCCGGGGGATAGGCCACGGTAACGTTTGGCATGGACGCGTCGTACTGAGCCATGCAAACGTAGTTCACCGGGAAAAATCCCTTTGGCCTTGCAAAACCTTTGAAGTCCGGGTCCACAAAGGAGCGGGTTATCTGACGGGCGCGGTCGGGGCGGAAGTTGAAGCTGATGACGCTGTCGCCCTCGGCGATAACGCCCTCCGCATCGACCACGGTGGGGATCACAAATTCGTCGGTAACGCCTTTGTCATAAGAATTTTTTATGGCCTGCACGGGGTCGGTCTCCCGTATTCCCTCGCCAAGCACAAGGGCGTGATAGGCCTTTTCCACGCGGTCCCAGGCGTTGTCACGGTCCATGGCGTAATAACGGCCGGAAATCGTCGCCACCTTGCCCAGTCCTATCTCGTCCAGCTTGGCAACCAGCTTAGCCATATAGTCGGCGCCGGAGGTCGGCGGCGTATCGCGCCCGTCGAGGAACGCGTGTACGTAAGCCTTTTTGACGCCGAGCTTTTTGGCCATGGCCACAAGTCCGTAAAGATGCTCCTGATGGCTGTGCACGCCGCCGTCTGAGAGCAGACCGAACAAATGGAGAGCCTTGCCGTTCTTTGCGGCGGTCTCCATGGCGGCTTTGAGAGGACCGTTGTTCAAAATGGTCCCCTCCTGTATGTCCTTAGATATTTTTACAAGCATCTGATAAACTACCCGGCCAGCTCCGATATTTGTGTGGCCGACCTCGCTGTTGCCCATCTGACCGTCAGGCAGACCCACGTCAAGGCCGCTGGCGGAAATAATGGTGTTGGGGCAGGTAGCCATGTATCTGTCCAGGTTGGGCTTGTTGGCGGCCATTATGCAGTTGCCCTCGGAATTGGGGTTGATGCCGTAGCCGTCCATTATCAGTAGTGCGATAGGTTTTTTCGACATAATATTGTTTCCTCCTGTCAATTGTGAACCCGTGGCAATGAGAGATCAGAAGTCATAGATCAGAAATTAGAAATTATTAAAATATATGCCTCATTTCCAATTTTATAGCAAGGGAGCCTATCCGGCTCCCCCGCTTGTTTTTTGTCAGCGCTATTTCGCCGCTTCGACTATCTTTGCAAAGTCGGCGGATTTCAGCGAAGCGCCGCCGATAAGGCCGCCGTCTATGTTGGGCTTGGCCAAAAGCTCGGCCGCGTTGGCGGCGTTCATGCTGCCGCCGTACTGAATGGTGGTTGCCTGAGCCGCGGCTTCGTCATAAAGACCGGCCAGCACGCCGCGGATAGCGCCGCAGACCTCCTCGGCCTGATCGGCGGTAGCGGTCTTGCCGGTGCCGATGGCCCAGATGGGCTCGTAAGCGATTACCACCTTGGAGGCGTCGTCGGCGGAAATGCCGGCAAAGGCCTTCTTTATCTGAATGGTGATGAGATCCATAGTGATGCCGGCCTCCCTCTGTTCAAGGCTCTCGCCCACGCAGAGGATGGGTATAAGTCCCTTTTCAAGGGCCTTTTTCACTTTAAGATTGACGGTCTCGTCAGTTTCGGCAAAGTACTGGCGGCGTTCGCTGTGGCCGATGATGACGTACTTGACGCCAAGGTCCAGCAGCATATCCGCGCTGACCTCGCCGGTATAGGCGCCCTTATCCTCAAAATGGAGGTTTTCGGCGCCGATGGCAACGTGGGTGCCCTGAGCTCCCTTGACGGCCTCGGCCAGATTGGTGAAAGGCGTGCAGCACACTACCTGGCACTGCGCTCCCTTTGTGGCCGCGGCCACCTCCTGAACATAGGCGCAGGTCTCGGAGGGCAGCTTGTTCATCTTCCAGTTGCCGGCGATAATATATTTACCCATAGTCGTAAATCTCCTTGTATGTGTGAAAAATCAATGTAAAGCTAAGCGCCGTATCCTCGCCTTATTTGTCGTTAAGAGCGGCTATGCCGGGCAGGTCCTTGCCCTCAAGATATTCGAGCGAAGCGCCGCCGCCGGTGGAAATGTGGGTCATCTTGTCGCCCAAACCGGCCTGGTTCACGGCCGCAACGCTGTCGCCGCCGCCGATTACCGTAGTGGCGTCTTCAAGGGTGGCCAATACCTGAGCGATGGCGTTTGTGCCCTTGGCAAAGTTGGGCATTTCAAATACGCCCATGGGGCCGTTCCATACAACGGTCTTGGCGGTTTTAAGAATGCCGGAGAAGAGCTCAACGGTCTTGGGGCCGATGTCAAGGCCCTCCCAACCGGCCTCGATGCCGCCCTCGGGTACGACCTTGGTTTCGGTATCGTTGGCAAACTCCTTGCCGATAACGGTGTCAACGGGGAGTACCAGCTTGTCGCCGGCCTTAGCCATCATGTCTTTGGCGTAATCGATAAAGTCGGCTTCGAGCAGGGAGTTGCCCACCTCTTGGCCCTTGGCCTTCATAAAAGTATAGGCCATGCCGCCGCCGATGAGGAGCTTATCTACCTTGTCGAGCAGGTTCTCGATAACGGATATCTTGCTGGATACCTTGCTGCCGCCAAGCACGGCCACAAGGGGACGAACGGGAGCGTTAACGGCGTTGCCCAGATATTGGATTTCCTTTTGGATAAGGTAACCGGCCACGCTGTCTTTTACATACTCGGTCACGCCCACATTGGAGCAGTGAGCCCGGTGAGCCGTACCAAAGGCGTCGTCAACAAAGACCTCGGCCAGAGAAGCCAGCTCCTTGCTGAAAGCCTCGCCGTTCTTGGTCTCTTCGGCGCGGTAGCGGGTGTTTTCAAGAAGAACCACGTCGCCGTCCTTCATAGCGGCAACGGCCTTGGCGGCGTTTTCGCCTACAACGTCGGCGTCGGCGGCAAAAACTACGTCCTTGCCCAAAAGCTCGGCCAAACGTACGGCAACGGGCGCCAGAGAAAGCTCGGGCTTCGGCTCGCCCTTGGGCTTGCCCAGATGGGAGCAAAGAATGACCTTTGCGCCCTTGTCTATAAGGTACTGGATGGTGGGCAGGGCGGCGACGATTCTTGTATCGTCGGTTATGGCTCCGTCCTGCAAGGGAACGTTGAAGTCGCAGCGAACAAGGACCTTTTTGCCCTGAACGGCAACATCCTCAATAGTTTTTTTGTTTGTCATGCTCATGCGGATCACCTCATAAATATAATTTTAGGCAATGCAAAGACCGCCGAAAAGCTTTGGGCGGAATTGCCTGGAGTTTCCTCTTATCATATTATATCACCTTTTTACGGAATTGCAAGAAAAAAATATACAATTTTATCTAAAATTTTTTAACAAAGTACTTGACATTTATATAAAAACAGTGTAAAATACTTTTTGCAAAAACGGAACGAGTGGCGGATTGGCGTGCATAGTCTACCATTTGTGTCCGTTTTCTTTATTTTGCGGGGATTTGCGCGGGTCTTTGCCGCGCCGCCGCCGCGGAAAATCGTTGGGAAAAGTTCCCGTAAAATCAAAAGGGGTGACGCGGTTTTGAAGGACAACAAAAACATTATAATCGAACTTAAAAATGTTTCAAAGCACTATGATCAAACTTATGCGGTGGAGAATTTTGACCTTTATGTGAAGAAAGGCGAATTTATTACGTTCCTGGGCCCTTCGGGCTGCGGAAAAACCACTACTCTGCGCATGATAGCGGGCTTTGAAATGCCCACGAGCGGAGAGATACTGCTCAACGGGGAGGATATCACCGGGCTGCCGCCCTATCAGCGGCCCGTAAACACGGTGTTTCAGAGGTACGCTCTCTTTCCCCATCTGGACGTTTATGACAACATAGCCTTTGGCCTTAAACTGAAAAGAATAAATGACGGCGGAAAGATGCGTAAGCTGACCACAAAGGAGATTAGCGAAAAGGTCCGCTCCGCTCTTAAAATCGTTGATTTGGAGGAATATGAGGACAGGGATATAGCCACCCTCAGCGGCGGGCAGCAGCAGAGGATAGCCATTGCCAGGGCTATCGTCAACGAACCGGAGATACTGCTTTTAGACGAGCCCTTGGGCGCTCTTGACCTCAAAATGCGCAAGGAGATGCAGCTGGAGCTTAAAGAGATGCACAAAAAGCTGGGCATCACCTTTATCTATGTGACCCATGACCAGGAGGAGGCCCTGACCCTTTCCGACACCATTGTGGTTATGAAAGACGGAATGATACAGCAGATAGGTTCCCCCGAGGGCATATATAACGAACCGGCCAACGCCTTTGTGGCGGACTTCATCGGTAAGAGCAACATTTACAGCGGAACAGTCATAGACCGGCTAAAGGTGCGGTTCCTTGGGCACGTGTTCGACGCGCTGGACGATTTTGAGATTAACGAAAAGGTGGACGTGGTTGTCCGGCCCGAGGACGTAAAACTGGTGCCGCCGGGCGAGGGTATGCTGGACGGCAGGCTAATAGACAAAATATTCAAGGGCATACATTACGAATATACCCTTATGGTTGGCCGGTCGGAGGTCATAATACAGGATACCCGCAATCTGGACGTCAACTGTGAAGCGGGCATTATCATTGAGCCCGACGGCATACACATAATGAAAAAGGAGCTCACCGCCAATATTTATGACGACGCTTACATAGACAAAAACAACAATGTTGTGATATCCGATTTTGCCTTCCCCTGCGACGTAACGAAGTTGGTGCCCGGTTCCGCGCTGGACGGCGAGGGTTACGTCATAGGGCCGGACGGCACGGTGTACGACTTTACCGACGCGGACGTAAAGGCTACGGTGGGCCTGACGGATATCGAAATAATGGACAATATCGACGAGGGCGGCGCCTGGGGCAACGTTGTTGGCATCATATACAAGGGCGACCACTATATGCTCACCGTCCGCACCCCCCAGGACGAGGACTTCACCCTTGATACCGAATACACCTACGACGCCGGCGACAGGGTGGGGCTGAAGATAGCGCCGGAAAGTATCGGGCTGGCGCTAAAGGGGGAGGCCAAAAAATATGCAAAAAAATAAGAGCCTCCACTTTCAGAGAAAATATCTTTCCATACCGTATATGGTGTTTATGGTGCTTTTCGTAGTGGTGCCCCTTATGCTCATCATCGCGTATGCGGTGACGGACAAAACCGGTATGCCCTCGGCGGAAAACCTGATAAGCTTTTTCAGCGACTCCAATAACATAAACACCCTGATAATCAGCCTTTTCATAGGCCTCGGCAACACGGCGCTCTGCCTTTTGGTCGGGTATCCGGCGGCGTATTTCCTGGCCAAAAAAAATCTGGGCTTCACCATGGCGACGGTGCTGCTGTTCGTAATGCCCATGTGGATAAACTTTGTGCTCAGGACGGCGGCCACCCGAGACCTGCTGTTCTGGCTGGGGCTCAACGGCGGCGATCACCCCTACATTACCACAATGATAGGCATGGTCTACAACTATCTGCCTTTCACCATACTGCCCCTTTATACCACTATGATAAAAATGGACCAGAGCCAAATAGAGGCCAGCTACGACCTGGGCGCCACCCCGGCCCAGACATTTTTGAAGATAATTCTGCCCATGACTATGCCCGGCATAGTTTCGGCGGCGACGATGGTCTTCATGCCCACCATGAGCAGCTACGTTATATCGGACGTAATGGGCGAACGCAAGATTTCCCTCATAGGCAACAGCATACAGCTTTACTTCGACCAGGGGCTTTGGCACATGGGCAGCCTTGTGGCCCTGATAATGCTGGTGATGATAGTCATTGGCAGCTTTGCCACCCGCAATATCAAGACCGAGGATGATGCGAGAGGAGGGCTCTGGTAATGAAAACTTCCGCTTTTATGGACTTTGTGCGCAAGTTTTACGTTTATATCGTACTGTTCATTATGTACGCCCCCATATTGCTGCTCATAGTGTTCAGCTTTACGGACACAAAGCTCGTCGGCAGTTGGAACGGCTTTAGTTTAAGGCTGTACCTTTCGCTGGCCCGGAACCGTGAAATCGTGACCGCGGCTATAAACACGTTTGTGGTGGCGTTTTCGTCGGCGGCGGTGTCCACGGTGCTGGGCACTCTGGGGGCCATAGGCATTTTCTACAGCGGCAGGCGCAGCAAGGCCGTTATGGAGGGCATCGGCCAGATACCGATTATGAACGCGGAGATAGTTACGGCTCTTTCGCTGACCATACTGTTCGTTTTCTTCGGGATAAGGTTCAATTTCCTGACGCTGCTGGTTGGCCATGTTGTGCTGACCATACCCTTTGTGGTTCTGAGCGTAAGGCCAAAGCTTGTGCAGATGGACCCGAATATTTACGAGGCGGCGCTGGACCTTGGCGCGACCCCCAACAAGGCTCTTATGCGGGTGATAATGCCCGAGGTTCTGCCCGGCGTGTTCAGCGGCTTTATACTGTCGGTCACCCTTAGCCTTGACGATTATATCATAACCGCCTTTACAAGAGACACCGCCTATCAGACGTTGAGCACCTACGTTTACGGCGTTACCAGCAAAAAGGGCGCCCTGCCGCCGTCGCTGCGGGCGCTGACCACGGTGATAACCCTGCTGGCGCTGGTGGTGCTGCTGATAGCCAACCGCCGCGGCAAGTCCGCCGCCAAAAAGCCCCGGCATAAATAGTATTTTAAAGGCAATTTAAAAATCAATATAATCCAACAATAAGAAAGGAAATTTGAAAAGATGAAAAAAATCCTCACCGCGCTCATGGCGCTCACACTGATGCTCTCGGCCCTTTGTCCGGCTTTTGCCGAACCTCAGGAGGAGCTTGTCCTCCGGGTGTACAACTGGCAGGATTACATCAACGACGGCACTGACGAGGACGGCCGCAAGGTTGCCCGTTCCGTAATGGAGCTGTGGGAACAGGACTATGAGGAGCGCACCGGCCAGCGCGTGCGCATCCAGTACGACACGTTTGAGACTAACGAGACCATGCTCAACACCCTGCGCACCGGCAAAACCCAGTATGACCTGGTCTGCCCCTCCGACTACATTATACAGAAGATGCTCATTGAGACCGAAAAGGGCGACGCGGGCGAGACCAACATTGCCATAGAAAAATACGATCTTTCCAAAATGCCTAATTACACGGCCAATGTTTCGCCGTATATTTCCGACCTTTTCGCGAGATATGGTTGGAGCGAATACGCCGTTGGCTATATGTGGGGCAGCGTGGGCATAATGTATGACCCCGAGACCGTGAAGCTTGAAGACGTAAGCACCTGGGACTTCCTTTGGAACACCGACTATAAGAAAAAGGCCACGTGCAAGGATACCAGCCGCGACGCCTATGTTATAGGCCTCTTAAAGGTCTACGGCGACGAGCTCAAGGCCAATCGGGCGGCCTACGACGCCGGTGAGATCGACGGCCCAGAGCTCCAGCGCCGGGCCCATGAAATAGCCAACCGCACCGACGATGAGTCCATCGCCAAGGTGGAGGCCGCCCTCAAAGACATGAAGGACAATCTTTACGGCTTTGAGGTGGACAGCGGCAAGACCGACATAGTCAGCGGCAAGATAGCCGCCAACGTCTGCTGGAGCGGCGACGCCGTTTACGCCCTCGACTTGGCCGAGGAGGAGGATGACAAGTATCTTGAATTTGTGGTGCCCGAGGAGGGCAGCACCATCTGGTTTGACGGCTGGGTAATGCCCAAGGGGGCCAATGTGGAGCTTGCGCAGGACTTTGTCAACTTCATGTGCGACCCCGCCATCGCCGCCATGAATCAGGATTTCATCGGTTATACCAGCGTTATTGCGGGCGATGATATCTTCGACCTGGTGCTTGACTGGTATGACGAGGAGGACGGCGACATTGAGTACGACCTCAGTTATTTCTTCGGCGGAACTCTTTCTCCCGACCGCCTGACCGACGGCAAGGCCATTGTCCGCACAAGCGAGCGCCGCCGCCAGCTCATGACCCAGTATCCCGATATCGACACTACCTACCGCTGCGGCATAATGGAGGACTTCGGCGACCAGAACGACAAGGTGCTTGCCGCTTGGAGCAACGTCAAGGGCACAAATCTGCCCGTTTGGGTGTATATTCTCGCCATAGCGGTGATCGTTGCCGCGGCGGCGGCTATAGTTGTGATCAGCGGCAGCTCGAAGCGCAAAAAGAAGCGGTGATCCTTACGCTTCGCAAAAACTCTGCGTATGGAGGGAGTTTATGCAAAAAAGTGAAAAGGCGGCCGGCAGTCTTTGCAAAACCGGCGCACTGATCCTGTATGCGCTGCCGGTCATCTTCCTTGTGGCGGCCTACTTCCTTATGACGGTGACCAGCGAGGATATGCTTCAGGGGGCCGGACTCGGGAGCGGCTATATCGAAAGGTTTTTCCAGGCCTTCCGCTATAATTCGCGGTTGGGCGATATGTACGCCTGGCCGGCCATAAGGGGCTTCGATTACCAGTTCGGCTTCGGCTTGCCCGACGCTTTTCTCCGGGCGGCCGACGTGCTCATGGGTACGGCCGTGGTTTATTTGGCGGCTGTTCTTGTGCTTGGCGGCAGGCCAAAACTGCTGCTTAAAGACGGAACGGTCTTTTGCCTGACGGCGGCGGCAATTTTCCTTAATCCTTGGTGCGGCTCGCTTTTCCTTGCCTTTTCGCATATACACAATTATCTAATAATCTGCTTTTTCTCCCTGCTGTTTTTTCTGCCGTTCGTCATGAAAATTCGGGGGCGGCGGCTCCCGCCCGTAAAAGTTATGGCCCTGCCCATGCTGATATGCGGTTTTATGTTCGGGTTTTCGTCGAACGTAACGCCGGCGGCTTTCTTGCTGACCGCGGCAATTACGGCCATAGCGGCGCTGCTTTGCAAAAAGGCCGCTCCGAGGGACCAGCTCCGCTCCTGGGAGCTATGGGCCGTAGCCGGAACGCTGCTCGCCTGCGGCCTGATGTATCTGGGCGGCAGCGGAGTTTCGGCCTACACCGGCGATGCGGTTTATGTACAGCTTACGGATTATATTTCAGTTTCTCAGGCCATCGCGGAACCGGGACGGCTGGCAGTTCACCTGCTGCACAATTTGTATGTGGCCGCGCCCTGCATCCTTTCCCTGATTTTCGTCATTGCGCTGGAGCTTGCCGGGCGGCGCTTCGGAGTTAAAAATGCCGGCGGATTTGAGTTCCCGGCCCTGTGCCTGTTGTTTGTGTTGGCCAACTGTTTGGCAATGGTGCAAATTCGTATGGACAGCATGATAAGGCTTTTTATGCCGGCCTGTATTGTGACTGCCGCGGCGGTGCTCGCCTCGGCCCTTAACCTGATAAAGCGGCTGTGCCCGGGCAGGGCGCCGCGCATCGCCGGGGCTGTCGGCGCGGCCGCGCTGCTGCTCACGGCGACGGCCGACATGGCTGAGTACCGCCTCAGCTACACCAACGCCGTGGCCCCCGTGCTGGAAAGCATACGTGTATCCGAGGGCGATACGGCCTATTTCCCAAGAGCTCTCTGCGTTACGGAAAAATCGAAAATTTTCGGCTTTTATCAGGAACCGATGGTGGCCGAGTGGACTAAGGACGTGCCGATATACGCCAAACACGTGGAATTTACTGATTGAAATAAAAGGCTCTCCGGCAAGGAGGGCTCAGAGCGCTGACAAAGGTCAGCGCTCTTCAAAGGGGAACCCGCGTCGTCGCAAAGGGCGACTGTGCTACGGCTTTCCTCGCGAAAACCCGTGAGCACGTGCCCTTGCTCCTCCTTTTCCCACAAACAACTTTGTTGTTTGTGGGGCCCATTAATCCCCGGCGTGTACCCCTTCCGGGAACGTTCCGTTCCATCATTGACTTTACAATTACAATAATATAATCAAGCAACTAATTATGTAACATAATATAACGCGGATCCAGCGTCACGCTGGCGGGCGCTTTCGCTTACGACATATCATTTTTATTGCAATAAAAATGATATGTCTACCCCGATTATAGTATAAAATCTCGGGTACACGCCCCGAGATTTTATGCTTTTTATCGAAAGGGAGTTC
>CANRHW010000024.1 GCA_947630525.1 uncultured Clostridia bacterium
TGTGCCGGTACGGCAATGAGGGCAAGCAATAACGTTAAGACAAGTATCATTCGCCGGACCATGACGCGGCGCCTCCTTTCGCAAAAAATAATATTCAAGCGGGCCCCGCCGCCTTAGAGACGGGGCGTTTTAATTCGATTATAATGTCGCAGCGCCGTTTCCGAGCCCTTGGCGAAGAAAATTTCGGCGGCGCATAAAATCAGAAATATAATAAAATCTTGATTTTATTATAACATAAGACGCTTCGTTTGTCCATTGATTTTTATAAAAATTTCACAAAAAAAGCTTGTTCTTTCAGAGCGTTGACCTTTTATTTTTGTTAAGGGTCCTGCTTTCATGGCAGGTAAAATAGATGAGCTGATACTCTTTGGCGGCTTCGTCAAGGAATTTGAGGCCGCCTTCAATACGCGCCCCGTCCAGATTGACAAAGGGATCGTCCAGCAAAACAAAGGGCTTTTCCGCTTGATACATAGCGTCGACCATAGCCATCCGCTGGCAGAGATAAACCAGGTCTTTCCGGCCCTGGCTGAGCATTCGTGGGTCTCTGGCCTGGCCGGCTTCGCGGACGCTCAAATTCATCTCGGCGTCAAGGTCAAAGGCGTTCCCCTCCGCGCCCGATATCATGGAATAGTATTTGTCAAAGCCGTCTTTAAGGGGCTTCATATACCTGACGGTCAGTTTCTCTCTGGCCCTGGCAAGCATATCGGCGGTTTCGTTCAGCAGACGGAAGCTTTTTTCGTCGGCGGCAAGCTGCCGGCGTTTTTCCGCAAGCTCTTCGGCCTCGGCGCTAAGACTGTCTCGCCGGAGGCGCAAATCCTCCAGCTCGCGGCCAAGGCCGCCAAGTCTTTCGTTTACGGCGTTTATTTCGCCGTCCACTTTTCGGAGCTCCGTTATCAGCTCGCCGATTTCTACGCGCTGCGATGGGTCGGCGGCAAGGAGCTCCGCGGCGTCGTTTTCGGCCTCAAAATTGTTTAAGGTTATTTGCACCGCTTCGAGTTCCTCCGTCGCGTGGCGCAGGTCGCCAAAAAGCTTTTCCAGGCAGGACCTTGATTTATAAAGTCTGCCAGCAAGACCTTCCGGCGCCGGATCGACGCCTGCTGCTGCGGCAAAGTCCCGCAGCCGGTTTTCAATATCCGCCGCGGCGGCTTCCTTTTCGTTCAGCTCGTTTTTGAGGCCGTCGTGAGAGCCGCCGCCGGTTTTTAAGAGCATTGGGCCAAAGGCCGCCGCGGCCATGGCGAGACCCACGGCGGAGCAGATGAACCCGGCCGATATCCCCAGCCCGGCCATGACAAATCCCGCCAGCAGCAGCGCCAGCCCCGCCGCCATCAGCGGGATGATGGGCTTGCCGCCGGATTTTGCCGCCTCCTGCCGGTGAAGTTCGTCTTTAAGGGCCGCGGCCTCGGCAATGAGCTTGCCGCGTTCGTCGCAAAGCTCGATAGCGCGGTCTATTTCCGCTATCCTGTTTTCGATATCATCCTCCGAACAGCCATCCAGAGCGTTCCGCGCTTTCTCCGCCTCCGCCGTTCGTCCTTCAAGCTCAAGTTTAATGGAATCGTATTTTTCCCGCAGGTCAAGGCGGACGTTGAGCTCGTTTGCCCGGTCCTGCCTTTCCCGCAGGGCGCTTTGCCGCCGTTTGAGCTCGGCCTGTTCGCTACCCGCCTGTTTCAGCGCGGCGGCTTTTTCGTCGAGCTGACGGTCCAAGTCCCCGGAGTATCTCAAATCCGCTTCTAAGGCGGATATCTCTTTCTTAAGCCTGTTCACCGAGCCGGTGCTGCGGCTCGGACTGAGCCCGTTCAAAATGCCTTTCAGCGTTTCCTGAGCCCGATCATAGCGGCCCATGTCGCCCGACAGTTCGTCAAGGCCGCCAAGTTTGGCGCTGATACCGGCGGTTGGCGAGGTCTCGCAGTCATTCTGGGATATAAAAACCGTTCGCTGGAATGAGGCCGTGTCTATACCGAACAGCTCCTGGCCGATGTTGGCGGAAAAATCCCGGCTTTCGAGAAGCGTTTCGGCGTCGGACAGAGAAAAGCTGTCTGACTTGGCGGCCTTGCCAAAGGTGCGGTTGAGTATGTAAGTCCTGCCCCCGGTCTCAAATTTCAGGCTGCCGCCGTAAATTCCGCCCTGCCAGGGAGCGTAGCGGCGGCGCTGATTTTCAAGCTCGCTGCGGCCCCGCTCATTGTCAAAGCCGTAGAACATCACCCTTATAAACGCGGCAAGGGTGCTCTTACCCTCTCCGTTGTCACGCAGTATAACGTTCAGGCCGGGCTCGAAGTCAAAGTCCGCGTTGCTCAGCATGCCGAAGTTTTCTATGTGGGCATGGATTAGCCTCATTCCAACACCTCCTCGCCGGCAAGGGCGCGGATTCCATAGCGTATCACCGCGGCCTTGTCCTCGTCGGTCAGGTCGTCGCGGGTCTCAACGCAGCGGATGAACTCCCCTTTGAGGGACACGTCGCCTCGGTAGCTGCCGTAGTCTATTTTTAAACGGGTCTCGTCGGCGGCGCGGACAAAATAAAATTTGGCGCTCAGCTCCTTTTCGAGCTGGAACAGGTCCGTTTCACTTTCCACATCCACATCGCCGGTCAACACTAACTTTACAAGGCTGTCGCCGTCCAAGCCGGCCGCGGCTTCGTTGGCGGCCCGCAGAACGTCGGCCGTACCGTTAAGGCCGGTGACGTCCAGCGGCAGCTCCAAATGCCGCCGCCGGGCAAAGGGAACAAAGTCGGCGCTGACCCTGCCGCCCTTGATGTCGAGGAGAACAAAGCCGCGATCCCCGCACTCGTCAAAGCCGTGGCTTTCCAGGCTGCCCGGATAGCACAGCCGTCCGCGGGCGTCAAGCTTTTCGTCGCGGTAGGCGTGAACGTGGCCCAGGGCCAGATAGTCGATGCCCTTCCCCCGGAGCTGGCGCAGGTCTATATCCTCAGGATTTTTGGGGGTAGATTCAAGTATCTGACCGTGCAGAACCACAATGTTCGTCCGGCCGGCGTCAAGTGTCAGAGAAGAGCACAGCCGCCCGTGGCCGCCGGTCATTTCGGCCCCGGTGACAACGACCTCTCCCTCGTCATAAGCCGTCCATTCGTCGCCGAAAAGCCGCAGATTTGGCGGCGGAGCCTCGCCGCCGGACAAAAAGCCGCCAACGTCGTGATTGCCCCGCAAATAGTAAAAGTTGATATCCGGGTGCTGAGCCGCCGTGTCACCGACCAGCTTTCGCGTTTTGGCCGAAACGGTTTTGCGGTCAAATAAGTCCCCGGCTATTATCACCGCCGAAACGTCGTTTTCGGCGGCGTAGCTCACCATGCGCGAAAATGTGCCCAAAAGCTCCGCCTGCCTTTCCTTGGCTTTGTCCTTGGGCAGGTAGCGCATGGGCGGGTCCAAATGCAGATCGGCGCAGTGTATGATTTTCATTTTGCCGCCTCCTCTCGCGGAAAAGGTCACGCTGCTCGGTAAGAGCATTGCAATTTCCGCATTTTTTTGGGCCGCCGCAAATGCGGCGGCCCAATACGGTGTATTTTGATTAGATTACATCCAACTGTCTTTTTTACCTGCCCAGTAGTCGAATTTATCGTTTTTGGCATTGTCGGCGAAGATTTCGTTGCCGTACTGTACTTTTTCATTGTGGCCCGCAAGGTCGAGCGATAAGAACATAACATCCTCGCCGGAGGTTAACTCAGCCATGGCGATAACAGGGGTAATAAATGTCTTTTTCATACCGATACCTCCTTATAATACTTCGTCGGCGTCGACGGAGGCTTCGCCGCCGTCGGCCTCAGCGGTGTCTATTTCGGTAGGAACGAACTCCAGATTGACCGCGTCAAGAGAAAGAACCTCGGCCATATTGGCGGTGGCGCTGTTAGTGAGAGTGGCGGTGCCGTCCTCGTTGACGGTTATGGTGTCAAAGCTGTCAGGGCTGCCTACGACCTTGGAGCCGTCAGTGAATTTCAGACCGGCGGTTTTCGCCTGAGGCGTAAGGGTGAGCACATTATCCGCCTTTGTCATTACCAGCTTGGCTTCTTCGGTGAGATTGCCGGTACTGTCGATAAATATGCCGCCGTTCTTCAACACCTCGTTTACCTTGGCCAACTGCTCGGCCGTGATTTTTGTGTCGCTAAGCTGGGATACGGCCTCCATAACAAGGCTGTAAACGCTGACGGGCTCGGTGGCGTTAAGGCTCTCTACGCCCTGAGCAACGCCCTTGGCCTGATACTGACGGTTGGTGTTGACCGTGGCGAAAGCCGCGCCGTCCATGCCTTCGGTTATGGTTGCCTCGACATATTTGCCTTCCTCGTCGCCTTCGGCATATACCCTGATGGCTTCGCCGCGAGCCTCGCCGTCATAGGCAAAGTCGATGGTGAAGTTTTCGCCGTCCCAACCCAGGGAAGCGGAGAGGTCCAACTTCTGCGGAACAATAACGTCCACGTCGGCCAGCTTTACGGGTTTGAACGACCGATCCACAAGTATCACCTGAGCTTTGTCGCTGATACCGGTAAAGTCAATGTTGTCCGTCGCGGCCTTTATGTCGCCAAGCTTCATGTCGCCCTTAGCCTCGCGCAGGTCAAGGGAGTCCACATAGAGCACGCTTCCGCTTTCGGAATTTTTGAGCACGCCCAAATCACCCTCGACCGTTGTGAGCTTATAGGTGTCGCCGCCGATGGTGAGAGCAATCTGCGCGGCGTAGAACTGAGTTCCGGCGTCGCTGATAGACACGGCCACGTCTTTGCCCTTGCCGGAAAGCTTTACCGCGGGGGCGGCAAAGGCGGGCATTGCCGCCATTGCCATAGAAGCCGCAGAAATAAGGGAAATGAATTTTTTAGTAGTGTTTTTCATGCTTCTGACCTCCTTTTAGTTATGAGCAAGCTCAATGGTGGGCATTGACTCGTAGGAAGGCGAATCTATCCAGATCGTGTCGCTGGTCATGCGCTTGTCGGTGGGGTCCTCCGGAGTGTCGGTGCGGTAGAATACGGCCTTCATCTGCGCCGGGAGCACGCTGGCGGCGGCGCAGTCGCTGTTGCCGGCCTTATCCTGGAGCACGGCCTCTTTCTGAACGTCGGGCACGAAGATGAACATACCGTCGCTGATGTCGCTTGCCTCGCCGTCCGTTGGAACCTCCGCAAAGAGCAGACCGTAGCCGTCAACGGGGCGCTCGGTAACGGTGTAAGGCGTGGTGGTATTGGTGTCGTCGTTGGTGACGAAGCGTCCCTCGATCTGTACAAAGTTATAAACCGGGTCGCCGCGGTATGTGCCGATTATTACCAGACTGCCGGCGGGAATAATCTCGTCTTCAAGCTCGGGATTTTCCGCCTTTTCCTCCTCGGTGTAAACCTCGCCGTACTTGTAGTCGGCGCTGAGTATGCCCACGGTGGCGTCGGCGTAGAAGTCAACCCTGTCGCCGGGATAGCTTATGAGCTCAACCGTGCTGCTCTCGGGAATGCCGGTCACAACTACGGTCTCGGCGTCATATGTCCAAATGCGGGTATCGTTGGCGTCGGCGCCGGGCTTGTTGAAGTAGGTGAGGTAGTAGCCCTTGTCTCCGGCGGCAAGATTGGAGTCGGCGGAGAAGGTACCCTTCTTGGCGGTGCGCGTAAAGTCCATAAGCTCGCCTGTGCCGTCGCCGGTAGCCTCGTCTACCTTTTCGACCTTGCGGGTAATCTTAACCTCGAAGTCGCCGCTTTCGGGAGCGGGAGTTACCTTTATGCCGGAAACGGCGGTTTTGCTCTTCATGGTAAAGGTAACGGTGCCGTTCTCAGGTGTTACGTCGTACAGTTCGGGATCAACGACATTCTCATAAGCCACGCGCACCTGGCCGGCCTTGACAAGATTTGCGTCAAGCTTGCCGCCCATTGTGTCATAAGCCCGTACCTGGTATTCAAAGGCCATGTTGTTGGCGGAGCCGATCACGTCAAAGTACTCATTCGCTCCGGTAACGAAGGCTATGGTCTGACCGTTGCGGACAACTTCGTAGCCCAGTACGTCGCCGGAAGGATTGTTGAAGGTTATCTTCACGGTCTTTTCTATATCGTACTCGGGAACCTCGGGAGCGGTCTCGCCCTCGGCCAACTCGGGCTCGGCGGGCTTGCGCTCATCCTCGGGCAGGTCGGCAAGAAGGCTTGCCGTTGCCGTAGTATCGCCGGGAGTTACCTCGTGCTTGGACAGACGGAGCCTGTAGGACTCGTCGTTCAAGTACTGGATGGAGCGCGGCTCCGCGGGCTTTTCTTCGATAGCCTTAACAACATCATCGCTGAGCCTCATGCCCCAGCTGTAGAAGAAGTCGCTGAGGTCCCTATCCGCAACCTCGCTGGCGATAAGGGCTATGCGCTCGTCGGGAGTGTAAGCCACGGTCTCAGCGCCCACCAGGCGATCCTTGTAATCGCCGTTCTTCCACTTGGTGAAGAAGTTATGATAGAAGTCAAGAGGATTGTCGGTGTCATAGGCCAGGTGGAGCTGCCAGTACATGGCAAGCTGAACAAATACGTCGTTAGAGGTGCCGGGCCGTCTGGCGCTTACCTTGTCATATACCTGAGCATACTTGTCGCTGAGCTCGAGGCGGGTTTTGAGCTTGGTGGACTTTTCGCCGTCATAGGCCTGGAGCGCTATGGAGTAGATGTTGTTGGTCAGCTCGGCGCGGCCTATCTTATCCATGTTGTGGCCGACCTCGTGACCGATGCCCCAGCCGAAGAGGCCGTTGCTCTCGTCAGTATCGGCAAGGGTGGAAGTGGGCCGTCCGGTGACAACTCCGCCTACGGAGCCCCAGCCTATGCCGACGTGGTTGCCGGCGGCGTACATGAAAGCATTGCCGAACATCTTCATGTAGCGGATGTTCTGGCGGCTCTCCATAACGTTGGGGTCCTCGCCGGTAAAGGTGGTCTTGTCAATGCCCTGAATGGCGTTCACAACGTGCATGAACTCCTCCCAGGCCTCTACGTTCTTATAGAGGATGTCGGCGGCCTCGTCGTCGTCCGCGCCGGTGGGGAAGATAGCCGCTTTCACCTGAGAGGCGGGCATTGACAGCAGAACGCTGGGCATGGAAATCTCGGTGGAATTCAGAATTCTGTACCCGAGACTATTGTTGATGTACGGGGGAGTTGCAACATATTCCTTAAGCTCGGTCACGTAAGCGCTTATGGCGGCCTTGCGTTCGTCAACGCTCATTGTGTTCCAATCCTGAAGTTCAAGCATGGGGATAATAGTGGCGTTTTTGCCGCGAACGTGGAGCTTAATCTGTTCGGGATGAGCGCCGTCGTAGCGGATATATACCGAGCCGCCGCGCTCCGTTGAGTTGCCGCCCATGTTGGGGAACGTAACGCGGTTGCGGCCCTTGCTCAGAGGAAATGCGGTCTGCCAAGCGTTGGCCTCGGCGTAATACTGGGTGCCAACGATGGTCACGGGGTGAGTGTCGGCGTCCTCGGGGAGCTGAGCGTAAACCACCAGCGCGCCGTCGGACAGCTTGCCGCGGTCAGTGCGGATGGCGTCAGGACCGGACCAGCAGGCCACGCCCAAGGGCTGGAGGTCGCTGGCGCTCTGGCCGAATTTGCCGCTGTCAACACTGGCGCTGCGGGAGCGGAAGTCGCTCTTTACAAGGCCGCCGGTGGGCTGACCGTTGAGCAGATTGGACGCAAGGTTAAGCTCGTCAATCAGGCTGTCCTTGTCAACATAGTAACCATCGGCGCTGATGGCCGCGGCCATGTATTTTGTAATCAAGCCGGTCGTTTCGGTCTTGTTTGACTTAGCGGCATCCGTAAGCTCGGTAAAGGCGTCGTCCTTAAACAGCTTGGCGATATCATCAGCAAGGGTATTGCCCTCATAGAAGAAGAAGTCGGAGAAGGTGCGGACATTATAGGCTTCCTGTTCGGTATCAACGACCATGAATCTCACATTTGTTTTATCAAAGGGGAATACCATGTAACCGTTGATACGGTCGGATACATTGACATTGCCCTGTGTGGAGGTGGTGGCCAACTCGCGCATCTCTTTTTGCTGAGCCTCGCTGAGGGCCTTGCCGCTCTTAAGCTGGGTAATGTAGCTTGTAATTTTACTGTAAGCCTCGTCATCGTAAGTCCATACTTTGTACAGACGGTGGTTGTTGCGGTATGTGCCGTCAAGTCTGGGTATGGCAAAGAGATAGTTCATCTCATACTGCTGGTCAAACTCAAAGGCTATGCCGCCGTGCTGCCACCACTGCTTAGACTGCCAATAGGTAAGAGGATCGTTGTCATACAGAACTGTCGGATCAAACGTCTTGCCATCGGTTGTCTCATTGGGGTCATAGTTGCTGTCAACAAGCCATGCACCTGTTATATGGTCGTTGGTCAGTCTGTCCTTGGTGGGCAGCTCGGGGAACTCTATCTTTCTTTCGGTGGGGGTGCCGGTGGCCGGGTCGGATACGGGACCCATACCGATAGAGTTGCCCACGATGATATAAATGGAATATTCCTTGTCGTTTTCAAGGCCGGTCAGTAGCACGCTGAGAGTGGCGATGTCGGTAACTGTCCCATCTGCGGTCTGACTGTATGGGGTGAAACCGGCGTCTATGAGAGCCTGTTCATTCTTGTAATAAACAGCGTCCGCAAGCTGGCCGGTGGCCTTGTAATACAACCGATAGAAAGTGGTATTGTCGGTCTTTTTCCATGAAACGCTCAGCTCGCCGCTCTTTACGGTGTTGTCCTCCTCAGCGTTCTTGACAACTATCATAGTAGTTTTGTCAGAGGGAGCGGCGTTGGGAATGGGCGTGGCGGTTACGGTGCCGGAGCGGATGCTCTCCCACCGGCCGTCGCCCTCCTCACCGCTGATGGCGGTTATGCAGAAGTTGTAAACGTCCAGATTGGTAAGACCCGTAACGGTGCCGTGGTTGGTGTTGAAAGTCATCTGCCTCTCGCCATCGCTGGGCTTGTTGGTATTGGTGTAGTAGATTATGTAGCCGGTAACGTTGGGATATTCGTCCCAAGTGAAGCTAACTTCTTCGTTGCCGGGGGTGGCGGTGAAGCCCGTAACGGCCATATTCTGGGAGGTGGGGTTCTCGGGCACGATGTCCTTTAAGAACTTTATCTCCTGAACGACGGCGAAGCTGGCCTTTCCGTCGGCGCCCTCTACCTTTTCAACGTTGATGGTGACCTTCTTAACGGCCACGCGGCGGCCAAGGTTGATAACGATGTTGCTGCGGCCGGTGTCTCCGTCGGCGGCAAGGGGCAGAACCTCCTCCAAAGGCTCGTTATCGAAAGGAACTTCAACAGTGAAAGTCTCCTTGGTCTCCAAATCCTCACACTCAACCTTGGCAATACCGGCGGTAATAGCGCCGGTAGCGGAGGGGCTGACTATCTCGATCTGCTCCATTTCCACGGGCTCTTCAAAGGTTATGGGGATGGCCACGGGCTCGTCGGGTGCCTTTGAAATGAAAGACACGGTTTCCTCATTGTTCTCGGCAAAGAGGTTGGCCACTTCGCCGTTAACGTCGAGAGTTTTTTCCATTTCCGCCTGTATTTTTTCCACCTTAATGACCCTGGTCATGATAAGGTTGGTGTCAAAGATCTCCATCGGCTCGTTGTCTTTTAATTCCTGGTCAGCCTGGTGGTTCACATACATGAGGTCGACAATGTCAATTTTGCCGTCGCCGTTCAGGTCGTAGAGGGCGATGTCCTCCGGAGCCTCGCTGCCCAGCGCTTGGCTTACGGCGTCAATATCGGTCTTGTCAATGAGCTCGTCGCCGTTAACGTCGCCAAGAGAGAAAGTGTTGCCGTCAGTGCCGACAATGGCCCTCTTGGAATAGTCCCCTAAAACAATGTCCCCAGACACATAATCCTTATAGCCGTCGCCGGTATATTTAAGCCGGTATGTGCCGTCGGCGGGGACGTTGTTGAACAGCACGTCCATGTAGCCGATTTCCTGTTCGGTGGTGAGCAGAACACCGTCGGTGTTCTTTAGCGTAACAACGGTGTCGCCCGAAACATTGCCGTTGATTTTCGCTTCTCGAATCATGGTTCCGTTTTCATCGAGGAGGGAAACGTTGATGTTTTTAGTTTCGACTAAGTCTGTGCGCTGAGGGTAGTCAAACCTCAGCGTGGCAGTTATGGTGCCGTAGGATTCCACAACGGTCTCGGTGTCGGGACCGGGTGCGGACTCTTCCGCAAAGCTCACCGCGGGCAGCATGGTGAGCGCGAAAGCCAGGCAAATCACAAGTGCCAGAAGCCGCGTCTTTTTCACGTGCATTCTCCTTTACATTTTGGTAATTTATTGGGTCAATAAATTTCATACCAATTATATCATAAGGCCCCATAAAAAGCAACATTTTTTTTGCGGACGGAGCAAATTTTTTTGCGGAAATTTTTTACGGCGGAGCTTGACATATAAATTGAATTACACTATAATTTGTTTTTAAGGAGAAGCATATGCTGGAACATAGGGAGGGAAGCTCCGTGAGAGAACAACAGCCGTCAAAGCCAATAAAAAAAGCGTTCATATTCGCGGCACTGGCCGCCCTGACGCTTGCGGCCGCCAGATGCGGCGGCCGTAGGGGAGAATATATAGGCACATTCGACGTGAGCCATTACTGCTTGGAGACCTGGAGCGGGCAGTACCATATCTGCGGCAACTCGGCCTACGGCTGCGAGGGGGATAAGCTCAGCCCCGACCGGTCGCTGGCGGCGCCGGCAAGCGTGCTCGAAAAGTACCCGGTCGGCACAAAGGTGCTGCTGGTTTATCCCGACGGCAGCAAGGAAAAGCGCGTTATCGAGGATACGGGCCGCGCTCTTGAACGGCTGCACCGCCTTGACCTGCCGGTAAAAACTCACCGCGAAGCCGTTGAGCTCGGCGTCATAGAGGGAGTGGAGCTATACACGCTTGAATGAACTCAGGCGTTAAGAATATATATCGCCAGCGTCAGATAGCCCGCGAACGTGACCCAGAGCAAATACGGCAGTTGGAGCTTGCCTGCGGGCGGGCTGACCCTGCTGAACCTGAATATCATAATTATTATCAGCGCCCAAAGCAGCGCCAGCCAGATGAAGGCGGCCAAAAAGGCCCTCAGATTGAAAAATATCAGGCTCCATAAAAAGTTGACCGCCAACTGTATGGCAAAAACCCTCATTGCGGCCCCGACGGGGAGCGGCTCCTGCGGAAAGTGACTCCAGACCATTGCGGCGCCTACGCCCATCAGTATGTACAGCGCCGTCCAGACTATTGGGAAAAGCACTGCCGGCGGCGACAGGGGCGGCCTTACGATTTCCGAATACAGGTCCATGTTCCCCCTGGTAAGCAGGGCGGATAAAATCCCCACTCCCAGTGATATGCCGATAAATTTAGCATATGTGATCTTACGCATAACATCACCTCATGACAGCTTATGCGAAGAACGCTTTTAAAAATGTTTGTTTTACGCGACTTATATTGATTATACTGATCTCGCCCGCAAAACGGCTATCGCTACGGCTATCAGCGCCACTCCAACGTCGGCGAATACAGCCAGCCACATATGGGCGACGCCGCAGGCCCCTAAAATCAGTACCAGGGCTTTTACGGTCAGAGCGAAAATAATATTGAAAACGGCGGTCGCGTTGACCTTTTTAGCTATCCTTACCGCCAGCGGCACCTTGGAGGGCGCGTCGTCCATTATTACCACGTCGGCGGCCTCCATAGCGGCTTCGCGGCCAAGTCCGCCCATGGCTATGCCTATGTCCGCGCCGCTCAGGGCGGGCGCGTCGTTCACTCCGTCGCCCGCAAAGGCCCTTACGCCTTTGAGCCCGCGCACGATGTCCAGCTTTTGGCCGGGCAGCACCTGTGAATAAACCTCTTCAATACCCAGCTCGGCTGCGGCGATTTCGGCCGCGGCGGGACTGTCGCCGGTTATCATTACCGGCGTTACGCCCAGCTTTTTCAGACCGCTCACGGCGGCGGCCGCATCCTCCTTGGGAGTGTCCGCCAGATACAGGGAGCCGATATATTCACCGTCGCGCAACACGTGTACGGCCGTATACGGGCTCTCTTTTTTTATGCCGGTCAGGGCGGTATTTCCGGCGACGATTTTCGCGCCGTCCACCGTGGCCGAAATGCCGCCGGTCAGTTCGGCAAAATCCGACGCGGTCATGCCCGCGAAGCTCCCCGCCGCGGCCACGGCAACGCCTATCGGGTGGTCCGAGGCCGCCTCGGCACAGGCGGCGGTGTTAAGCAGTTCGTCTTTGGATATCCCCGGGGCGGGTTCGATATCCACCAGCTTGAGCTCGCCCTTTGTCAGGGTGCCGGTCTTGTCAAAGGCGGCGGTGTTGACGGCGGCCAGCCTTTCCAAATATACCCCGCCCTTAAACAGAATACCGTTCCGGGAGGCGAGGCCCATGCCCGCAAAATACGTAAGAGGTATGCTCAGCACTACCGCGCAGGGGCACGAGGCCACCAAAAAGATAAGTCCCCGGTGCACCCATTCGCTCAGGCCCCCCACAAAAACAGGGGGCACAAAGGCCAGCAGGGCCGCGGCGGCTACCACCGCCGGGGTGTAGACCTTTGAAAATCGGGTTATGAACCGCTCGCTGCGGCTTTTTTTCTCCCTGGCCTCGGTCACCATGCGGAAAATGCGCTCGGTTGACGAATTGCTGAGGCTGTGTGTGACCCGTATAAGTATCTCCGACTTCATGTTGATGGTGCCGGCGCTCAGCTCGTCGCCCTCGGCGTAGTCGCGGGGCACGCTTTCGCCGGTCACGGCGCGGGTGTCGATGGCCGCCGCGGGGGACAGCAGCACCCCGTCGAGGGGTATGCGCTCACCCGGAGCCACGGCAATGACTTGCCCCACCTTTACCGCCGAGGGCTCCACAATTGTCTTTTTGCCGTCCTC
>CANRHW010000025.1 GCA_947630525.1 uncultured Clostridia bacterium
CAAAGCTTGTCTTTGCTCCGACGCTTTTTTCTTGCGAAAAAATGTCGTCGCACGAAAGCTTGCTCCTCCTTATCCCCGCAAACAACTGCGTTGTTTGCGGGGGCCCCGGTTTATTCGCAAGCGTTGCATCGCTTGTTCCGATTTTTTATAAAAATCGGAACAATGGCTCGCGCCGCTGTTCCTCCTTATCCCCACAGACAACTGCGTTGTCTGCGGGGGCCCCGATTTGTCTGAACAAAGCTTGTCTTTGCTCCGACGCTTTTTTCTTTTGTGTGAAAAAATACAATCACAGAAAAAATATTATAAAAATCATAACAAACCCCTTGACAAACCTTGACATTTGTGATAAATTAATATACTGCCCTATACTGAGGTATTGTGCCCTTGGCGGTACGATCCGGGGCGAAAAAGACAAACGCAACAGTTGCTATATTTTGCATTTGCCCACATTCTATGGGCGGTGCGGCAATGGGGAACAATTCTATCCCCGGTGCAGGCAGGGTGCATTCTACGCCCGGCAGGCAGGTATGCTGACCGTTGCTCGTCACAAAACAGACAATGAAATTATTTACTTAATGAGGTGATTTTATTGAAGCTGACCAAGTTAGAGGAGTCCGGACGTATCAAGGACGTCATGATGGGTAAAAACAAACGTAAAAGCTTTGCCCGCATAGACGAAGTTCTGGAAATGCCAAACCTTATCGACCTTCAAAAATCCTCCTATCGGTGGTTTATTGAAGAAGGTCTTAAAGAGGTGTTCCGGGACGTTTCGCCCATCACGGACTACACCGGCAATCTGATATTGGAATTTACGGATTACCGGCTGGACGAGCATCCCAAGTACAGCATCGACGAGTGCAAAGAGCGCGACACTAACTATGCCGCGCCTCTCAGAGTGCGGGTGCGGCTTATCAATCAGGAGACCGGCGAGATAAAGGAGCAGGAAATCTTTATGGGCGACTTTCCGCTCATGACGGATCAGGGCACCTTTGTTATCAACGGCGCGGAGCGTGTTATCGTAACTCAGCTCGTGCGTTCGCCCGGCATATATTATGAACAGAAGTTTGATAAGGACGGCAAAAAGCTCATCAACGCCACCGTTATCCCCAACCGCGGCGCGTGGCTGGAGTATGAGACAGACAGTAACGACATCTGCTATGTCCGCATTGACCGAAACCGCAAAATACCCGTTACGGTTCTCATCAAGGCCCTTGGCCTTGAAACCGATCCCGAAATTATTGACCTTTTTGGCGACGACGACAAGATACTTGCCACCCTTTCCAAGGACGCCGCTACCGATAATAAGGAAAAGGCCCTGTTTGAAATATACGGCAAGCTTCGTCCCGGCGAACCGCCGACATATGACAGCGCCAACAGCCTGCTGATGAATTTGTTCTTTGACGCCAAGCGCTACGACCTGGCGAAGGTTGGCCGTTACAAGTATAATAAAAAGCTGGCCATTGCCGCCAGGATTGCCGGCTTTGTTGCCGGTGAGACCGTTGCGGACCCCAACAGCGGCGAGATACTTGTTGAGGCCGGCGCTAAAATAACCAAGGAAATAGCCCAGGCTATCGAGGACAGGGGCATAAATAAGGTCATTGTGGATACCGGCGAAAAGAAAGTGACCGTATTTTCAAATAATATGGTAGACCCCGTGAAGTATGCGGGCATAGACCTTTACAGCGTCACCCATGAAAAGGTGTGCAAGTCCGTGCTGGACAGCATACTTGAAGAGTGCGGCGGCGATCTTGACGAGGCGCTCCGCATGGCGGACGACCGCCTTGAAGAGCTGGTTCCCAAGCACATAATCGTAGACGATATTTTTGCCTCTATCAATTACTGCCTTAACCTTGCCCACGGTATAGGCACCGATGATGACATCGACCATTTGGGCAACCGCCGTCTGCGCAGCGTCGGCGAGCTTTTACAAAATCAGTTCCGCATAGGTATTTCCCGCATGGACAGGGGCGTACGCGAGAGGATGAGTATACAGGAGTTAGATATCGTAACTCCTCAGTCTCTTATAAACATCCGCCCCGTGGTGGCGGCTATCAAGGAGTTCTTTGGTTCGTCGCAGCTCTCTCAGTTCATGGACCAGAACAATCCCCTTGCCGAACTTACGCATAAGCGCAGGCTTTCCGCCCTGGGCCCCGGCGGCCTTTCAAGAGAAAGGGCGGGCTTCCAGGTTCGCGACGTGCACTATACCCATTACGGACGTATGTGCCCCATCGAGTCGCCCGAAGGCCCGAACATTGGCCTTATCAGCTCTCTTTCCACTTATGCGAGGATAAATGAGTACGGCTTCATTGAGGCCCCGTATCGCAAGGTCATAAAGGGCAAGGGCATCGTTACCGACGAAATTGAATATATGACGGCGGACGTTGAGGATAATTATGTTGTCGCACAGGCAAACGAAGCCCTGGAGGAAACTCCCGATGGCAAGCGCTTTGCCCGCGCAAAGGTATCGGCCCGTTACAGGAGCGAGATACTTGAAGTACCCGCCGAAAACATTGACTATATGGACGTTTCTCCCAAGCAGGTTGTTTCCGTGGCCACGGCCATGATACCTTTCTTGGAGAATGATGACGCCAACCGCGCGCTGATGGGCTCGAATATGCAGCGTCAGGCCGTGCCCCTGCTAAAGCCTCAGTCTCCCATTATCGGTACAGGTATGGAGTACAAGGCCGCCAAGGATTCCGGCGTTGTTGTCGTTGCCAACGAGAGCGGCGTGGTCGACAAGGTCAGCGCCGATGAAATAGTTATCAAGGACGACCTGGGCGAACGCCATAACTATAAGCTTTTGAAGTTCATGCGCTCCAACCAGAGCAACTGCATCAACCAGCGCCCCATTGTTGACGCCGGTGACAGGGTTGAAAAGGGCGATATCATTGCCGACGGCCCCGCTACCGACAACGGCGAGATAGCCCTAGGCCGCAATGTGCTGATTGGCTTTATGACCTGGGAGGGCTACAATTACGAGGACGCCGTTCTCCTCAATGAGAACCTTGTCCGCGACGACGTATTTACCTCCGTTCACATTGAAAAGTATGAATCCGAATCACGCGACACAAAGCTGGGCCCCGAGGAGATAACCCGCGATATACCCAACGTGGGCGACGACGCTTTAAAGAACCTTGACGAGCGGGGTATAATCCGCATCGGCGCCGAGGTTCACCCCGGCGATATCCTTGTGGGCAAGGTCACTCCCAAGGGCGAGACCGATCTGACGCCCGAGGAACGGCTGCTCCGCGCGATATTTGGCGAAAAGGCCCGCGAGGTAAGGGATACCTCCCTCCACGTGCCCCACGGCGAGGCCGGTATCATTGTTGACGTCAAGGTGTTCACGCGTGAAAATAACGACGAGTTGCCTCCGGGAGTAAACGAGCTTGTCCGCATCTATATCGCTCAAAAGCGTAAAATAAGCGTGGGCGACAAGATGGCGGGCCGCCACGGCAACAAGGGCGTTGTGTCCCGCGTGCTGCCCGTGGAGGATATGCCCTTCCTGCCCGACGGACGTCCTTTGGACCTGGTGCTCAACCCTCTGGGCGTACCCAGCCGAATGAATATCGGTCAGGTGCTTGAAGTCCATCTGGGCATGGCCGCCAGCAAGCTTGGTTTTAAGGTGGCTACGCCTGTATTTGACGGCGCTAACGAAAAGGATATCATGGATCTCCTTGAGGAGGCCGGCGTTCGCAGAGACGGCAAGACAGTTCTCTATGACGGCCGCACCGGCGAACCCTTTGACAACCCGGTTACCGTTGGTTATATGTATTTCCTTAAACTGCACCATCTTGTTGACGACAAGATACACGCCCGCAGCACCGGCCCGTATTCTCTGGTCACCCAGCAGCCTCTAGGCGGCAAGGCCCAGTTCGGCGGCCAGCGCTTCGGCGAAATGGAGGTTTGGGCGCTGGAGGCTTACGGCGCGGCGTATCTGCTTCAGGAGATACTCACCGTCAAGTCTGACGATATCGTAGGCCGCGTAAAAACCTATGAGTCTATCGTAAAGGGCGAAAACGTTCCCACTCCCGGCATACCCGAGTCTTTCAAGGTGCTCGTAAAGGAGCTCCAGGCGTTGGCTCTTGACGTAAACGTTCTCGACAAAGACGGGAACGTTGTCGAGCTGAACACCGACGACGAGGACGACCCCAACATTGAAGCCTATCACGATGAGTTTAAGCAGATCAATGACGGTCTTGCCCCCGGTTACAGCGAGATAGACGCCGCCGAGGAGCTCATGCGCGAGCTGCTTGACGATAAGAAGAGCGACGAGGCCGACCCCGACGACGACGATTACGTCGACCTGAATTTGGAGGATTTCGAAGGGGACGATGACGACGGCTATGACGACGATAAAAATTACGATGAAGAAATTTAAAGGGAGGAATTGAAATTATGGATTTTAACGCATTTGATTCAATGCAAATCGGCCTGGCCTCTCCCGAAAAAATTCTTGAATGGTCCTATGGCGAAGTAAAAAAGCCCGAGACCATAAATTACAGAACCCTCAAGCCCGAGCGCGACGGATTGTACTGTGAGCGGATTTTCGGACCCACCAAGGACTGGGAATGTCACTGCGGAAAGTATAAGAAAAATCGCCACAAGGGCGTTATATGCGACCGCTGCGGCGTTGAGGTCACCCGCGCCAAGGTTCGCCGCGAAAGAATGGGCCATATCGAGTTGGCGGCGCCAGTCAGCCACATTTGGTACTTCAAGGGCATACCCAGCCGCATGGGCGTTTTGCTTGACATTTCTCCCAACGTGCTGGAAAAGGTGCTCTACTTTGCCCAGTATATTGTTCTTGACGCAGGCAAGGCTACCGAGTTTGCCAAAAAGGACGTGCTCAACGAGCAGGAGTTAGAAAAATACCGTGAAAAGTATGGCGACGGTTTCCGCGTAGGCATGGGAGCCGAGGCTATACTGGAACTCCTTAGGGAAGTGGATTTGGAGGAACTCAGCAAGGAGCTGCGCGACGAGCTGATAAATTCTCAGGGTCAGCGCAAGCAAAAGGCCGCCAAGCGCCTTGAAGTGGTGGAGGCTTTCCGCAAGAGCAACAACAAGCCCGAATGGATGATAATGACGCGCATCCCCGTTCTGCCTCCCGATATACGGCCCATGATACAGTTGGACGGCGGACGTTTCGCCACCAGCGACCTTAACGACCTTTACCGCCGTGTAATCAACCGCAACAACCGGCTCCGCCGGCTCCTTGAACTGGGTGCGCCCGACATAATCGTGCGCAATGAAAAGCGTATGCTTCAGGAGGCTGTGGACGCCCTTATCGACAACGGCCGCAGAGGCCGCCCCGTTACCGGCGCCGGCAACCGCGCCCTAAAGTCCCTGTCCGATATGCTCAAAGGCAAGCAGGGCCGTTTCCGCCAGAATTTGCTGGGAAAACGCGTTGACTATTCCGGCCGAAGCGTTATCGTCGTAGGCCCTCAGCTTAAAATTTACCAGTGCGGCCTGCCTAAAGAAATGGCCCTGGAGCTTTTCAAACCCTTTGTTATGAAGCGCCTTGTGGCTAACGGCAGCGCCCAGAATATAAAGAATGCCAAGCGTATGGTGGAGCGTGCGAAGCCCGAGGTTTGGGACGTGCTCGAAAGCGTTATCAAGGAGCATCCCGTGCTGCTTAACCGTGCGCCAACCCTGCACAGGCTGGGTATTCAGGCGTTTGAGCCCATTCTTGTCGAGGGCCGCGCTCTCCGTCTGCACCCGTTGGTATGTACGGCTTTCAACGCCGACTTCGACGGCGACCAGATGGCCGTGCACGTACCTCTGTCGCCCGAGGCTCAGGCCGAGGCCAGATTTCTCATGCTTTCGGCTAACAACCTGCTCAAACCCCAGGACGGCAAGCCTGTTACCGTTCCAACTCAGGATATGGTGCTGGGCAGCTATTACCTTACGCTTTGCAAGCCCAAGGAGGTTCGCATCACCGAACCCGGCGACAGCGGCTTCACCGTTGGTCAGGTAGTCAAATACTATGACGAGCTGCTAAAGACAAACGCCGCTCTCGAGGCCGAGGGCAAGACTCCCGCCGCTTATACCGAAGAGGGCTGCTTTGCCGGCGAAAAGGGCGAAAATCACTTTTACAGCGACGTCAATGAAGCAATGATGGCTTACGACAGCGGTGACGTCGGTCTCCATGCGCCTATTCACGTCCGTATGTTCAAGACCGATGAAAACGGCAATACCCGCTATAAAACCGTCGAGTCCACCGTGGGCCGGCTTATATTCAACGAAACGGTTCCCCAGGACCTTGGCTTTGTCGACCGCAGCGACCCGGAAAATGAGTTTGAACCCGAGATACAGTTTACCGTCAACAAGAGCAAGCTGGGCAAGATAGTGGATTACTGCATCCGCGCCCACGGAATTACTCAGACTGCCGTTGTGCTTGACGATATCAAGGCCTTAGGCTATAAGTATTCGACCAAGGGCGCTATCACCATCAGCGTCAGCGACATGGAGGTGCCCGGCTCCAAGCAGGAACGCCTGGCCGAGGCCGAAAAGCAGGTCGAAAATATCACCCGGCTTTACCGCCGCGGTCTTATTACCGACTCGGAGCGTTATACCCGTGTAATAAACGCATGGCAGGACGCTAACGACGATATTTCCAAGAACCTCATGAAGAATCTTGATAAGTACAATCCCATCTTCATGATGGCCGATTCCGGTGCCCGCGGCAGCGTTAACCAAATTCGTCAGCTCGCCGGTATGCGCGGACTTATGGCCAGCACCGACGGTCGCCCCGTTGAAATACCCATACGCGCGTCCTTCCGTGAAGGTCTTAACATTCTGGAATACTTCATTTCCACCCACGGCGCCAGAAAGGGCCTTACCGATACGGCGCTGCGTACGGCCGACTCCGGTTACCTGACCCGCCGCCTTGTGGACGTATCTCAGGACGTTATCATTCGTGAGGTCGATTGCGGCACCCGTGACGGTATCACCGTTTCGGCCATATACGACGGCAACGAGGTCATCGAATCTCTGCGCGAGCGTCTTGTGGGCCGCGTACCTTGCGCCGATATCGTCAACCCCGAAACCGGCGAGGTAATGGTACGCGAAAATCACATGATAACCGAGGCCGAGGCCGAGGCTGTGGAAAAGGCCGGCGTCAAGTCGGTGAAAATTCGCAGCGTTCTTGCCTGCCACAGCAAGGTCGGCGTCTGCGCTCATTGCTACGGCGCGAACCTGGCCAGCGGCGGCGACTTGGTCAACGTGGGCGAGGCCGTCGGCATAATTGCCGCCCAGTCCATAGGCGAGCCCGGCACTCAGCTTACGATGAGAACCTTCCATACAGGCGGCGTTGCCGGTAACGACGTAAACGACATCACACAAGGTCTGCCCCGTGTAGAGGAGCTTTTCGAGGCCAGAAAGCCCAAGGGCGTCGCCATCATTTCGGAGATAGGCGGCACCGTCAGCATCCAGCACGACAGGAACAAGACCATAGTCGTTATCACCGACGAGAGCGGCGACATACCTGAAACCGTAACCGTGCCCATTCCCTTTGGCTCGCATCTGAACGTCAAGGACGGCGACGTTATTGAAAAGGGTGACAAGCTCACCGTCGGCAGCGTCAATCCGCACGACATTCTGCGCATTAACGGCCTTACCACCGTGCAGGAATACCTGGTCAAGGAAGTGCAGAGCGTTTACCGTTCTCAGGCCGTTGACATTGCAGACAAGCATATTGAGGTCATCGTCCGCCAAATGATGCGGAAAGTTCGTATCGAGGAGGAGGGCGACAGCAATTACCTCGTTGGAGAGACCGAAAACCGAATACAGTTCAACGAACTTGTTGAGCAGTACAAGGCCGAGGGCAAAAATCCTCCGGTCGGCAAGGAAATGCTCCTCGGTATCACCAAAGCCGCCTTGGCTACGGATTCCTTCTTGTCGGCCGCGTCTTTCCAGGAGACGACCCGTGTGCTCACCGACGCGGCTATCAAGGGCAAGGTCGATCCTCTTATCGGCCTAAAGGAAAACGTCATCATCGGCAAGCTTATTCCCGCCGGTACCGGCGTACCCATGTACCGCGATGTGGAGATAGATGTTGACGAAGTCATAGAGCCCGTTGTGCCCGAACTGCACGACGAGGGAAGCGACGAGGTCGTGTTTGAAGACGGCGAGGAGAATATCTTTGGCGGCGGCGAGTTTGACGGACTCAGCGATTTGGACTACGCCGGTGAAGATGAAGCCGCTCTTGAAGGCGGCGCGCCCGACGCCGGGAGCGCTGTAAACGACGGCTTAAAGCTTGAAAACAGCGACCTTGACTTTAGCGGCATTCACGACAGCGAAGAATAAATAAAAAGGGGACCGGCACGGTCCCCTTTTTGATAGAACTTTTCCACATCGGACGGTTTTTGCTAAAAAAGCAGGTTGCGAAAACTTGCTTTGTAACCTGGAGGCACGGGGCCGGTCGAAAAAATCGTGCAGAATGGACGATTTTTTTGACAGCCCCTGTGCTATAGCAGAGCGGAGATATTTTCCATGATTTTTGCGGCGATATGGGGCTTGTTCATAGTGTAAACGTGAATGCCGTCGGCGTCGTTGGATATCAGGTCCACCATCTGTTCAGTGGCGTAGGCTATGCCCGCTTGAAGCAGAGCGGGCGGGTCGCCTTGATATTTTTCCACCATTTTTGTGAACTTGGGCGTCAGCGAAGCCCCGGACAGGGCGCACATACGCTTGATCTGCGAAGCGTTTTGCACCGGCATTATTCCCGCCAAAATGGGAACGTTTATGCCCTTGGCGGCGCATTTGTCCCTAAAGCGGAAAAAGGCGGCGTTGTCAAAAAACAACTGGGTTATCAAAAAGTCGCAGCCGCAGTCCACCTTGTGGCGGAGATTGTTGAGGTCCGTTTCCATGTTCGGACATTCTATGTGCCCCTCGGGATAACAGGCCCCGCCTATGCAGAAGCCGCCCTTTTCCTTTAGCCGTGATATCAGATCGCAGGCATAGCGGAAGTGCTGCGGATTGGGGAAATCCTTGTCGTCCTCTGGGATGTCGCCCCGCATCGCGAGAATATTTTCAATGCCCTTTTCTCTGAGCTTTGCGGATATGGCGTCTATTTCGTCCTTGGTGGAGGCTACGCAGGTCAGGTGGCTCAGCGCGGTTATTCCATGCTTGTCTTGTATCTCCGCCGAAATATCGGCGGTGTAAGCGCTGGTGCCGCCGCCGGCCCCGTATGTAACGCTTATAAAGTCGGGCCTGAGCTTCGCCAGCTCAGATACCGCTGCCTGTACGCCCTCAAACATTTCGGTCTTTTTTGGCGGGAACACTTCAAACGAGATATTCAATCCGCCGTTTTTTAAAATATCGCTTATGTACATATCAGTCTTCCTTTGGAGTAAATCTTATACATATTATACAATATTACTGGGAAAAAATCAAGCCCTTATATAAATTTACATTGACTTTTACCGCAAGATGGAATATAATTAAAATAACGGAAGAAGTCAGGAGTAACGTTTATGATAATATTTGAAAACCGCAGGTATATATTTGACGGCGGCTTCGGCACAATGCTCCAGCAGCGCGGCATGGCCGCGGGCGCGGTGCCGGAGGAGCTGAATGTCACCGACCCTGAGCTTGTGCGGGGCATACACCGGGCCTATCGTGAAGCTGGGGCGGACATTATAACGACCAACACTTTTGGGGCCAATCCCATAAAGCTCAAAAGCAAATTCTCTCTTGAAGAAATAATTACGGCGGCCGTGGAAAACGCCCGCTGCGCCGGGGGACTCGTCGCCCTTGACATGGGGCCCACGGGGGCCCTGCTGAAGCCGCTGGGCGATTTGGACTTTGAGTCCGCCTACGAGGCCTTTTATCGTGTGGCGCAAATTGGCGCCAAGGCCGGCGCGGACTTGGTGCTCATTGAGACCATGAGCGATACCCTTGAAGCAAAGGCCGCGATTTTGGCGGCAAAGGACGCCTGCGATATGCCGGTGCTGGCCACAATGACCTTTGACGAAAAGGGCAAGTCCCTGACCGGCGCGGACCCGGAGTGCATGGCCGCAATTTTTGAGGGGCTGGGCGTTGACGCACTCGGCATCAACTGCGGCCTTGGCCCCGCTCAGATATTGCCGCTGGCCGAAAGATTGGCGGCGGTCAGCTCGACGCCTTTGCTTTTGCAGCCCAATGCCGGTCTGCCGCAGGTGGTCGGCGGCGAAACCGTATATGACGTTACGCCGGAGGAGTTTGGATCATACGCCGCGCGCTTCGCAAAGCTGGGGGCGCAGTTCTTGGGCGGCTGCTGCGGTACGACCCCGGAGCACATAAGGCGGATCGTGGAAAATACGGGGAATATACCCTTTGCGCCGCCGGTGAAAAAGCGGCTCAGAGTTTGCGCGTCCTATTCCCACGCGCTGACTTTGGGCGGCGGCACCGTAATAATAGGCGAACGCATCAATCCCACCGGCAAGAAAAAGTTCCGTGAGGCCTTGAAAAATCGGGATTTTGACTATATTTTGGGCGAGGCGGCGGCCCAGGCGGCCGCCGGCGCTCACGCGCTGGACGTAAACGTAGGCTCGCCGGATATTGACGAAACGGAAATGATGAGGGAGGTCGTGCCTCGCATACAGGCGGTCACCGATCTTCCGCTGCAAATAGACAGCTCGTCTCCCGCGGCGCTGGAAGCCGCCATGCGGGTATATAACGGTAAGCCCATCGTCAATTCGGTAAACGGCAAAGACGCGGTTATGGACGCGGTGTTCCCGCTGGTTAAAAAATACGGCGGCATGGTCGTGGGGCTGACCCTTGACGAAGCCGGTATACCCGATACCCCCGAGGGCCGCTGCTCGATTGCCGAGCGCATAGTGAACCGGGCTGGCGAATATGGCATCGGCAGGGAGGACATTATTATCGACGCCCTGACCATGACCGTGGCTACGGACCATTTGGCGGCTCAAAAGACGCTAAAGGCTCTGACCATGATAAAAGAGAGCCTTGGCGTGGCGACGGTGCTGGGAGTTTCAAATATATCTTTCGGCCTGCCGGGGCGGCCTACGGTCAACGCGGCCTTCCTTGACATGGCCGTCAAGGCTGGGCTTGACTGCGCTATCTATAACCCGATGTCGCCCCGAAGCAGCGCAGACCCGGGCGCGGCGAAGATGCTTGCCGGGCAGGACCCGGGCTGCGAAGCCTATATTGCCGCCTGCGACGCCGCGGAACAGGCCGCCCCGCCGCAGACTGAGGAGCTCAGTCTGGTTCGGCTTATAGAGACCGGCCAAAAGGAAAGGGCTTACGAGGCTGCCAAAGAAATGCTTAAAACCGTTCCGGCCCTTGAACTTATAAACGGGTACATCATACCCGCCCTCAATAAAGTGGGCGAGGGCTTTGAAAAGGGGCGGCTGTATCTGCCCCAGCTAATGAGCGGAGCCGACAGTGCCAAACGCGCTTTCGACGCCGTGCGTGAATATGCCGATAATTCCGGCGCCGGCGCCGGCACTGTGGTGCTTGCGACCGTAAAGGGCGATATTCACGACATAGGCAAGAATATAGTCAAGCTGCTGCTTCAAAACTACGGCTATAACGTGGTCGATTTGGGCCGCGACGTGGACATTGATCTTATAATCGACACTCTGCGGGAGACCGGCGCCCCGCTTTTGGGGTTGAGTGCGCTGATGACGACCACGGTCGTCAATATGGAAAAGACTATCAAGGCCGTGCGCGGGAGCGGCCTCGGCTGCAAAATAGTAGTCGGCGGCGCGGTGCTCACCGAAAGCTACGCCATGGAGATAGGCGCCGATTATTACGCAAAAGACGCTTTGGCTACAGTCAGCATAGCAAATAGAATTTTCGGGAGGGATTGACCGTGAGGAGAAAGGACCTTGAAAGGCCGGCGGAGTTTGGTCTTGAGCTCATAGACAGGTGCGAATATGGAGTAATGGCGCTTACGGATACGGAGGGAGCGCCCTACGCCGTTCCGCTGAATTTGGTTCGCGATGGTGACAGGCTGTATTTCCATTGTGCAACTGAGGGCAAAAAGACTGACAGTCTGCGTAAAAATCCGGCGGTATGCGTTTCTTTCGCAGGGGGCGTAAAGCCCGTGCCCGACAAATTCACCACCCTATATCAGTCGGCGACGGTTTTCGGCGAGGCTTCGGAAGTGACCTCCGCAGATGAAAAGATACGCGCCCTGCGGCTTTTGTGTGAAAAGCTGGCCCCGTCGAACATGGCCGATTTTGATAAGGCCATCGACCGCAGCCTTGGCCGCACGGCGGTGTGGAAAATCGACATAAAGGAACTAACCGCCAAAGAAAAGAAGTAATAATAAAGTAATATGGATGGTCGGGAGGCGTGTTGATTTGGCAGGCGAAATACAGGGCGTATATCAGACCTATGACGCTCTAAGCGGCATACTCAGCCCTCTTAACGGCGCGGGCTTGGTGGCTGCGGCGGTGATTGTCATATTGATTGGCGTGATAAATTGCTTTTTTGGATATCGGCTGTTCAAAATTATGTGGACGGTCATGTGCGTCTTGGTGGCCGCTTTTATCACGGTTATCGCGACTTTGGCCACAGCCAAGGTATATGTGGCGCTGATAGGCCTTGCGGCCTGCGTGCTTG
>CANRHW010000026.1 GCA_947630525.1 uncultured Clostridia bacterium
GCCTTGACGGCGGGCGTTATACGGTGGAAAATACCGCGCGGAAATGCCGGACGCCCGGGGAGGTCGGAGTCAGTGTGCCGCTCGGCCAGGTGGAGGAATGGAGTGATATGGCGGAAAGTCTCGTCATAGAAAATGTGGAAAGGCCGCTTTTTGGATTTTTTCGCACACCGTCGGCCAACACGGAGGATATGAGGTCGCCGTTGGGAGTGTCGGTATTTGCCGGGGCGGAAGGGCTGATAGAGGACGCGGACAGGCTGTATAAAAATATGCTGTGGGAGTTTGAAAGCGGCAAACGGAGGCTTTATGTGGACGTTACGGCTTTTGACAGGGACGGCAAAGGTCAGCCCAAGCTGCCGGACACGGAGCTGTTCCGCACCATCGACGTAAACGACAGCGGATTTTTCAGCGAGTGGTCGCCTCAACTGAGAAACGAGGCCCTGCAATCGGGGCTGAACACGGTGTTGCAGCGGATAGAATTCAACTGCGGACTGGCCTACGGTACGGTGTCGCAGCCAACGTATGTGGAAAAAACCGCGGAGGAGATACGGTCGTCGAAGCAAAGGAGCTACTGTTTTGTTAAGGACTTGCAGAGAGAGCTGGCAAGGTCCATTGAAAATCTGGTCTACGCCATGAGCGTGTGGGCGCGGCTGTACGGCCTGACCGACAGCGAGGAATACGAGTGCGGCTTTGAGTTCGACGACAGCATAGTGGCCGACCGCAGGGCGGAATATGAGGAAAGAGTAAAACTCACGGAGCTGGGCGTGTTGCAGCCATGGGAGCTGCGGGCCTGGTATTTGGGCGAAAGCGGCGAAATGGCAAGGGAGGCTCTGAGACCGTGACGGGAGCAAATAAAAAGCTGAGGATATTCCACTATGAGCGCGGCGCCGGCGGGTACAGCTTTGCCGATTACGACTGCACCGCCTATCTCGAAGAGGCCGAGGCTGGCGAAAGCGGCGGCGTTTATCGAAAAGCGGGCGGCAGTTTAAGGGTCATGACCAATGCGGCGGCTATTGCCGCGCCGGGGGACTGGGCGGCGCTTTATACGGACAGGGAGGAGCCGGACAAGGATAAGGACTACCTGATAACCGCCGTCCGGGATAACAGGCGGGGCGGGCTGCCCCATTGGAGGCTGATAATAAATGGCAGGGCCGGAGCTAAAATTAATTCTTAAACCCACGGAAGCAATATTGAAAGAAAAAGGCCTTGAAAGGGGCGGCGCGGTGCAAAGGGCGGTGGACGAGGCGGTCATAGACCTGTGCGAGCCGTATGTGCCATACGACACGGGGGCCTTGAAAGAAAGCCCGCGTACCTGTTCGCCTCCGGGGGGAGGACAAGTGGTGTACGGAATGCCCTACGCCAGACGGCAGTATTATGAAAACAAGGGAGACGGCGGCCTTAGAGGAGCTCGCTGGTTTGACAGAATGAAAGCCGATCGGCGGGAGGATATAGTCCGTATAGCCGGAGAAGTGGTAAAAAAGGGAGGAAAATAACTTGAAATTTACATTTGGCAATTTTTCCAGAGAGGTGGACAATATGGACGTGGCGGTGGTAAAGAGCTACGAAAAGAGTCTGGAGGATTTTTACAAGAGAGTGGCCGCCATTGACATGAAAAAGAACGCCAGCGGCATTTACAGCGATATATGCCAGGCGGGAGAAGCGATGATGGACGGCTTTTTCGGTCAAAATTCGGCAAGGGAAATGTTCGGCGAGAGCCAGAGCGTCCGCAAGGTTATGGAGGCTGTGTGCGGACTTAACAGCTTTATGAACGACGTGAGCGGCGTTGTGGACAGTATGAGGAGACTTGGGGCATGAGTATGCTGACCCGGGAACTGCCGAGCCATGTAGTCTGCCGGGGCGAAAAATATGAGATAGAAACAGACTTCCGGGCATGGATAGAGTTTTACGGTCGGGCCCGGGAGGGGGATATTCCGGGAATGCTTAAGGTGTATCGGAGGCTGCCGCCGTCGCTGGAGGAGGCGCTGGAGCTTGCGGCCCGGTTCGGAAGCGGCGGGGCGCTGCCATATGGCAGGGAAAGAAAGAGCGGCAGACCGATACTGGACTACGAGACCGACGCACCGCTGATATACGCGGCCTTTATGGGGGAATACGGCATCGACCTCTGCGAGGCGAGGCTGCACTGGTACAAGTTTTGCGCGCTGCTGAGCGGTATCGGGGAGGGACAGGCCCTCCCCCGGATAATGGCGCTGCGGGCCATGGACCCGGCGGAGCAGGCCGACAGCGGGCGCAGAAAGGAGCTTAGGCGGCTGCAAAGGCTGTACGCCTGTCCGGACAGGCGCAGTTCCGAGGAACGCGACGCCGACGCTATAGCTATCCTGGAAAAGTTTTATTAGACGCAAGGCAGGGTGGGCGGGATGAAAAAAGCTGGAAAGGGGGAAATGTTGTGAACAGGGAATTTCTGGAGGAAAGAGGTATAGGCGACGAGGTCATAGGTGAAATACTCGCCGAGCATCAGAGGCTTGTGGACGAGCTAAAGGCCGAAATGGAGAGCAGACTTTCCGATAAGGAAAGGGAAATGGAGGACCTGCGCACGGACTTTGCCATCGACAGGGAGCTGACGGGCCTGGGCGCCAGAAATCTCAAAGCGGTAAAGGCGCTGCTGGATATGGAAGCGCTGAGGTCCGGGGAGAACGGCCTTGACGGCCTGGGCGAACAGTTGGAAAAGATACGCCGGGAGAACGGTTATCTTTTCGCCGACCGGAACACGCCGGTGGTAACGGGCCCTACCGCGCCGAGGACTAACGACGGCTTCGGTTTCAGGTTCACCGGCGTAAGGTGAAACGCGGGGCCGGGACAAATCACAGTCAAGTAAATTATTAAAAATGAAAGGATGAATTTTATGGCAGCACTTAACTATGCGACCGAATACGCGGGCACACTTGCTCAGGCGTATCCATATGTACTTAATTTTGGCGCCCTGTATTCAACGGAAAACGACGGGCGCTACCGCTGGGTAAACGCCAAGACAATAGAGATACCCAGCATCACCACTACGGGCAGAGTGGACGGCGACCGTGACACAATCGCCACGGCGAAGCGAAATTATGACAACGCCTGGGAGATGAAAACACTTACGCACCACAGAAAGTGGAGCACCCTGGTACATCCCATGGACATAGACGAGACCAATATGGCCGCGTCCATAAGCAACATCACCCAGGTATACAATGAGGAACACAAGTTCCCCGAAATGGACGCATATACGGTGTCAGAGCTTTACAAGCTTTGGACAGAGGCGGGCAACACTCCCGACAAAACCGTGCTTACGGCGGAAAACGTGCTCTCCGTATTTGACAAAATGATGGAGGATATGGACGAGGCCAGGGTTCCCGCAAAGGGCAGGATACTTTATGTCACGCCCGCGGTCAAGACGCTGCTCAAAAACGCCGACCAGCTTTCGCACGTTATAAACAACGGCGACGCGAAAGTGGAGCGCAGCGTTGCGGACCTGGACAGCGTGGAAATAATAGCCGTGCCTAAGGAACTGATGAAAACAGAGTATGATTTCACCACGGGCTGGAAGGTAGGCGGCGGCGCGAAGCAAATCAATATGCTGCTCATACACCCCAGCGCGGTCATCACTCCCGAGAAATACACCTTTGCCCGTCTGGACGAACCCAGCGCCGGCAGCGAGGGCAAGTATATATACTTTGAGGAGAGCTATGACGGCGTGTTCATTCTCAACAAGAGAATGGGCGGCCTGGCCTTTAACGCGGAGGAATAAGATGAGCTACGAGGAGTATCTGGAAAGATACACCGGGGCCGGGCCTGTGCCGGAGAAAGAGTTCGGGTTTTATGAGGAAAAGGCCGGCAAGCTCATTGACGGCTTTACCTTTGGCCGGGCGGAGGGCTCGGAGCTTGACGAGGTACTTTACGCCCGGGCGGAGCTGATCCAGTTTCTCTATGAAAATCAGGGCAGGCGGGGAGTGGTTAGCGAAAGCAACGACGGCCTAAGTCTGACCTACGCCGACGACGGAGACGATATCGCGGCGGCGCGGGAGATTGTTAAGCAGTGGTTGGGCGGTACGGGACTGATGTATGCCGGAGTGGAAATGGGAGAGGACGGCTATGGCTATAATTGACGGGCTGAAGGAATTTTTTAAGGAATGTCCGCTGCTCGGGGACGGAGTCATAAACGTCAACTATCTCGGCTCAAAAAAGGCAGACTACAGTATAGAAAGCGTGCCCGCCGAACCGGTCTTGCGCCGGTACGTGGACGGGGCGACGCTTAGGCAGTACGTTTTTGTGTTTGCGTCAAGAGAATATTATGACGATGACCGTGAGGAAAATATCCGCGCAGCCGGCTTTTATGAGCAGCTTCAGAGCTGGCTGGAGGAACGGAACCGTACCGGCAGACTGCCCGAAATCAGCGACGGAACCGCCCTGCGCCTTGAAACGCTGTCGGGAGGATACGTACTGTCCGACAGGGCTGGGACAGCCAGATATCAGATGCAGTGCAGGTTAATATATAAAAAGGAGGAATAAAAATGGCGATGGTAAAACGCTGCGAAAAGCTGGCGTTTATGAATGTGAACGGAAAGTATCACAGAATGACCAATTTCACGGAAATAGCCGTGGAAAAAAACCCGAAGGAGTATTCCCGCCAGTATGTGGACGAGGAATTTGAGCGCTCCAGCGTGGTCGGATACAGTACGGCGATAAGCTACAGCTTTGATTACGACAATGAAAACGAGGTTCATGCTCTGATAAAAAAGATTACCGACCAGGAGCTTCTTGCAGACGAGGCCGTAGTGGAGATAGTGATGGTGGATGTGAAGGAGCCTGAGAGCAAAAACAAGGCTATCAGCCGCAGTTGGAGCGTGATACCCGAGGCGGAGGGCAACTCCACCGACGCTTACACCTATAGCGGCAGCTTCAGGGCCAATGGCCCCGCCGCCGAAATAGAGGCTGTATCGACCGACGGTTGGAAAACTATTACCGTTGAATAGGAGCGCAGCTTAGTCCGGAGGTGAGATCATGGCGGGAGACGGAAGCATAATCATAAGCACCGAGCTGGATACCGGCGGCCTTGAAAAAGGTCTTGACAAGCTTAAACAATTGATTGAGGAGCAGTCGGGCAAGGCAAAAAACAGCCTCGGAAGCATATTTAAGGATCTTGGTAAGGACCTGGGCGGGGTATCCATCTCCGACGGGATAGGCAAACTAATCAACGGCGCAAGTGAAATTTTGGCCAGCGGCGCGACGGAGCTCAGCTCCGCCGCAGCCACGGCCTCCAAAAGCGCCGCCGCCGGTATCGTGGCCGGAAAAGAGGACTTCCGCAGGGGAGGCAAAGACTTAGCCGGCGCCGCGGCGGCGGGATTTGGTTCCGGCAGCGGAGGCCTTGCGGCCCAGAGCGGAAAGGCCGCCGCCCTTGCCGCGGACAGCATGGAGATCGGGGGACGATTTAGCAGCGTCGGTATGAACCTTATCGGCGCGCTCAGATCCGGACTTGCGGCCGGAGCCTCGGCGCTTTACGCCAAGGCCGCCGAAATTGCCGGCAGGGTAATATCCATGCTCAAAGGCGTGTTCAAGATACATTCGCCTTCGGCGGTGTTCAGGGATGAAATAGGCAAGATGCTCATGCTGGGCCTGCGGGACGGAATACTGAACAACGCCCAGGCCGTATTGGAGGCCACGGAGGACCTGGCGTCGGATATGCTGGAGTCAGAGAAACGGTATCTGGCGGAAAAGGCCAGGATAGACCAGCAAAATGATCGCGACGACGAGGAACGCAGAGTTAAAGAGTATGAAAAAAGGCTGAGTTTGGCCAAAACTCAGGCGGAGCGGGACGAGCTCATCGAGGAGGAAAGGCTCCGTTTGAGAAAGCGGGCCGACAGCAAATATCTTGAACAGCTTGAGGATGCCGCTGAAAAGGAGAGAAAAATAATCGACGGGCTCAAAGACGACATAACGGCGGCCTATAAGGACATTGCCGAGTACGTTGAAAACAGTCTTGAGCCAATCGAAGAGAACCGCCGTTCCTTGGAGGACAAGCTGAAAAAATATGCCGGAGAAAACAATACGGGGGTTTTCAAAACCGTAGTCGAGGGGCCGGGGAAAGACGGCGGAGAGCTAATTTATTACGGCCTGGCGGATCAGCAGCGGACTATCGATGTGCTTACGCGTTACTCCGCCGCCCTGAATGCCGCGGCCGACAGGATAGAGGAGGCTTTTGGGCCGGAAACGGCCCGGGGCTTTATGGCGGCGCTGGCGGAAATGGATGTGGAAGAGGGAGCGCTTTTCGCGGAAACGCTTGTCGCCGCGCCGGACAACGATTTTGTAAAATACATTGAGGACTGGAGCAGGAAAAACACCCTTGCGGAGGAAATATCCCGTCAGCTTTACGGCGAAACTTTCACGGAGGCGGTGGACGACTGTACCGAATATATGCGCAGCCAGCTTGAACAGCTTGGACTTGAGGTGCCGGAGGGGTTCTTTGCCAGCGGCAGTTTGAGCGCCAAGGAGTTTGGAAAGGGGTTTTCCGAGGGAATAAATCAGGTGTTGAAAGAGGCCGAGGAGCTGATAAGCAGCTTCGGCGTTTTTGAAGGCGCCGCCGCGGTTAAAGCGGGGAACTCCGTGGTGAACAACAACAACTATTACAGCACTTATTCCGTAAACGGCACCAGGAGCACGGCGGCTGAAAGCATATTCGCCATGGAGGCGGCCGCGGCCATGAACAGATACAGGGGGCTGAACTGATGAAAGTTACTTTTAAAAACGCATTAGGGGCCATTGAAATGGACGGCGGAACAGGGAGCGCCGCCTTTAAAATACTTAGCGTCGAAGGACTTGGTTATATAACCCAGAATGCGGCGTCTATCGCTTATCCCTTTACCGCGGGGCAAAAGACACTGTCCCGCAGCGCGGGGGCGAGGCTGATTACCCTGACGGCCGAAGCGGCGGCGGGAGGCGTGAATTATGAGGGCACTGTGGCCGCCATAGCTCACGACAGCGGCAGGCTGGAAATCTTTCACGGCAATAAAAGCGTTTATGCTCAGTGCTATGTCAGCGGACTTAGCGTCACCCGGGCCAAAGGCGGCGAATACGAACGGTATGTGTTTCAGTTTACCTGCGATTATCCGTACTTTCGCGATATGCAAATGGGTACGGCGGCGCTGTTCCAGAGGAAAAAGCTCTTAAAGGGCAGCTTTACTCTGCCAAAGGTCTTTTCTGAAAGAACGACGGGAGGCACCGTCAATGTGAGCGGCGACCGAAATGTTTACCCCACAATTTACGTGAGAGGCCTGTCATACGAGGATGAATTCCCGCTGGCGCTGCATAACGAGACTACGGGCGCGGAACTGAAATTGCTGCTGCCGGCGGGAGAATACGAACTGATAATCTTCGATTTGCGGGAAGGAAAAATAAGCTGTGGTGGAGACCTGACAAAGTATCTGGATGACGGCAGCTTTATGAGCGATTTTTATTTGGCAAAGGGCCTTAACCGCATAGACATAAAGGCTATGGATGTTTCGGTAAACACGTCCGCCTCGGTCAGCTTTGAAAATGAGTATTACAGTGCGTGGGGTGACGCGGATGTGTAGGGAGCTGGTTTTTTATGATTATGAATTCCGGCCTTTGGGCCGGGTGGCCCGGGCGGCGGACATCTATCACAAGGAGCTGTACAACGGCATCGGCTCATTTGAGGCGGAAATTGACCGTACGGAACCCATGGCGGCGGAGCTGCTCAACAGGAATTATACCGTGGTGATATGGGATGGGCTCCAGGCGGTCATTACATCGGCCCAGGCGGCGGCGGGGGAAGGCACGGTCCGCATATACGGACGCACCCCAAACTGGCTGCTGGCCAAACGGGCTTGCCCCAACTTTGGACACAGGAAAGGCACCCCGTATGAATTGGCGCATTCCCTTGTGGAGGAGGTCTGGGGCGACAGCATTGCGGTGGGGCCCGGCCGGAGCCTGAAAGCGGAGGAGACCACGTTTTGGAGAAACGTTTACAATCCGCTCAGCGAAGTGGTGGCCGACTGCCTTGACAGGGCGGAGGGCGGCCACCGGGTGGTATACGATATAAAAGGCAAACAGTGGAGGTTTGAGACCTACGAGGGACGGCCGCTGCCGCTGGTGTTTTCGGCCGACAGGCGAAACGCGGCTGACATAAGCTACAGCCGAAGCGTGTTGGACTATTTTAACGGCGGTTTTTATACCACTGACGAAAATTCCGGCGTGTGGAATGAAATATCGTCTGACAGAGAGGGTATTTACCGCTGGACGGCCAGACTTGCCAGCACAGGCGAAAGCTCGGCCAAAAACGAGCTGGATAAGAAAAAAATCGAGAGCGGCATAGATTTTAACGCCCAGGGCCTGCGCCGGGGAAAGGATTACGAGCTGGGCGATCTGGTAAAAGCCGTCCATGCGCCCGGAGGACGCAGAGTCGTCTGTGAAATGAGAATTACGGCGGTGGAAAGGTGGGCGTCATACAACGACAGCGGAGAGCGCCCGCTGCTTGAAGAGCGCGGCTCAGAAAAAATGGAGGCAAATCAGTGAAGTATTATTTTGGAGATAATAGAGAATACGGCGCCGACGACATCAAAAAGGCCTTCGGCGTGCTGGCGGCCAAGGGCGGAATAGAGCTGGGACTGAGCGACGGCGAGGAGTACGACGCTTCGGCCCTTAACAGGCTGATTGGCGCGGCGGTGGCAAAGGGCGTCGTTACGGAGAGCAATAGCTGCCTCCGATTGGACAGGAAGAATGACGAATACTACATAAATCCCGGCAAGGCGGTGTTTTCTGACGGAGGCATAGCCGAGGTGGAGGAAGAAACCAAGGTGGATATCGGCAAAGGCAGTTATCTGTATATCGCTTACAATGAAACCCTTGACGAGGTATATTTTCTCGTTAAATCCGCCCCGGTCGAGGACGGCGGCGGGGTTCTTACGGTACCTATCGCCTATGTTGAGGAGAACGGCGCGGTTCGTGATCTGCGCGTTTTTGCTCGGGGAAAGCTGCCCGCGCTGCCATCGGCTACCTGGAACGTGCTCAGGGAGGCGGAGTTTACCATCGACCAGTCCACAATTACCTTTGGCGACCTGCATACCGGCGGTTATGTGGAGGCCCGGCATCCCATCGAGGGAGATATCAATTTTATGATGGTTGAACGCGAGGCCTGTATTTCGTACATGAATATCAAAGACGGCGCGGCCACATACAGACTTGTGGCCAACGGCGGCAGCGGTTACAGGAGCAATTCCCGCGATTGCCTGTGCGTAGGCTTCTTTGGCAGTATGTACCGGGCTACGTATTTGGGCGGCGGCCAGGGATATATTAATATGAGGTACTATATTCCGAGCGGACAGGGGCTTAAGAGTTATACCTACAAAGCCCTGGTCGGCATAGTTTCAAATGGGGACTAACGCCCCGCAGCGAATTGATGATTTTAATTGGAATTAGTATTAGTATAAAAACTTGACAATAATCCCCCTGTATGTTATAATTACAGCATACAGGGGGATTTTTACGGCATTGTGAGGGATTGGCGCCGGAGTTTCCCGTCCAAGGGGCCGGAAACGGCAACGCGCAAAAAAAGATTTTTAGAGGGAGGCGGCTGCATGGAGAAAAAGGGACTGTTCTCAGACACGGTGGATCACACCCTGCTGATATACGTGATAATCACCTCGCTGCTGGGCATTGTGGCCATTAACAGCGCCGCCGCCAGTATAGAGGGTCATTACCGTTATGTAATAGTTCAGTCGGCGGCCTTTCTGCTGGGTATGGCGGCCATGACGGCGCTGACCTTTTTTAATTATAAGTATTTGTACAAGCTCCGATTTGTATTTTTTGGCCTGGCCGTGGCGCTGTTGGCCGTGGTGCTGGTCATAGGCCGCATCCGCGGTGGCACTAAGGGCTGGATAGCCATCGGCCCGGTTAATCTTCAGCCGGCCGAGCTGACGAAGCTTTGCTTTATCATTACCATATCCTGCCACCTGTCCAAGGTGTCGGACAGTATAAATAAGCCTAAAACTCTGCTGCTGCTTTTGCTGCACCTGGGAATATATGTGGGGCTTATCCTTATGCAGCCCGATCTGGGCACGGCCATGGTCTTTGTGGTGATTTTCGCCGCGGGGCTGTTCTTTGCCGGGATAAGCCTGAAATATGTGTTCGGAGCAGCGGGGGCGGTGGCCCTGGCCTCGCCTGTAATATGGTTCCTGCTGCGGCCACACCAGCGCAACCGCATACTGAGCTTTCTCGACCCGGAGAGGGACCCCACCGGCACGGGCTACCATGTTTTGCAGTCAAAGCTGGCTATCGGCAGCGGCGAAATATGGGGCAGGGGTTACCTGAGCGGCCCCCAGACCCAGTACGGCTATCTGCCCGAACGGCAGACCGACTTTATATTTTCCTCGATAGGGGAAGAGTTTGGCTTTGTGGGCTGCGTTATAATCGCGGCGCTGCTGTTTTCGATAATATTCCGCTGCTTTAAGGACGCAATGGACAGCCGCCACGAGCCCTTTGGTATGTTTATATGCGTGGGGGTGGGAGCGATGATGTTCACCCACACCTTTGAAAATATAGGTATGTGCCTGGGGATAATGCCCATAACGGGCATACCCCTGCCTTTTGTGAGCTACGGCGGCAGCAGTATGCTGACCTGCTGCGCGGCAATAGGACTGGTGCAGAGCGTGGTCACCCGGCGAAGGCGGACAAAATTTGACATTTAGCGCGGAGGCGAAGGAATTTTGACGGTAATATACTCAAAGATACTTTATCTGGCGCTGATGATAATAATTGGCTTTGTCTGTGAAAAGACCGGCTATGTGGATAAGCTGTGCGACAGGACGGGGAAAGTAATAAAAAACGTGACTTTGCCGCTGCTGGTGCTGACCAGCGTTACCGGCCAGAACGTTGACAGAGGGGCCGCCGGCGAGGCGGCCATAGTGGTGGCCTTTGCCTTTGCGGGAATGGCCATTCTTGCGGCGGCGGGCTTTGTTACCGCAAAGCTATTTAAACTGGGGCGGACGCAGACGCCGATACATATTTGCCTGGGCACCTTTGGCAACGTGGTCTTTTTGTGTTATCCGTTAGTTCAGGCGGTGTTCGGCGACGCGGGCATATTATTTGCGGTGTTTTATGCAATCGCCAACGATTCCATGCTGTGGACGCTGGGCGTTGCCTCGGTCAGCGGCGAAAGGGGCGTCAAGAGCCTTAAACACTTGATTAATCCCTGCACGGTGACCTTTGTGGCGGCGCTGACCATGCTTTGTTTGAGGCTTAAGCTGCCCGAGCCCTTTAACTCCGCTTTTTCCGCGGTGGGAGCGGCGACGACGCCCCTTTCAATGATGTTCATTGGAGCGACGCTGGCGGGCATAAGCTTCGCCGGAGCGCTAAAAAAGCCGCAGATATATGTGCTTACGGTGATAAAAATGATAATTGTGCCGGTGCTGGCAATGCTTGTTATAAGGCTGCTTTCGCTGCCTTTGAGCATGCCGGCGGCGGGCGCGCTGGTATTCCAGCTGGCAATGCCCTGTCAGACCATTTTTGCGGTCATAGCTTCGGAATACAAGCTCGACACCGCCTACGCGGCGGAAATAATATTTATTACGACCGTGTTTTCAGCGGTAAGCCTGCCTCTTGTGTACAGGCTTATGGAGATAATATTGTAGCCGGAGGGAAAAATGACTTACAGACTTGAAAATGCTACGCTGAGAGCGGCGCTCCGCCGAGCCGCGCAAGAACTGAATACCGACTTAAACGGATTGGATCGGGAGCTGGGGCTGATCGGGGGCACGCTGAATTTCATTACCGAGTACGGCATTGTGCCGGAGGGTGAGCTGATGGCTCGCCTTGAACGGCTTTTGGGCATGACAAGCGATGAAATAAACGGGCGCTCCGGCGAACTGATGCTTGAAGCGCCGCGAACCATTGCCGTGTATAAGAAAGTGACCTTTGAAAAAGGCGACAAAGCCATTGAAAATATGGTCGGCACCATGATGGTGGACCGTATGGAAAGGGACGACAGGGAGTATGTGGGCCTGATAGTTAACGACAGCTCTATGCGCCGGGCCGGCATACTTCAGGGCGATGTGGTGGTGCTGCGCCGTCAGGCGGTGGCCCGGGACGGAGACATTGTCGCCGCCGAAACGGATGGGGTCACCGTGGTGCGCCGCTACCGCCGCAAGGGCTCGATAGCATGGCTGGATGCCGAGGGTTATGTGGGCGATGGGCCGGACGTTATTCCAATCGACGGCGAGACCCGAACCGCCCGGGTGCGTATCTGGGGCAAGGTTGTCTCGTCAACGAGGCTGTACGAAAAGGACGGCATTGCTCCGGACGGGGACTGACAGCGGCAAAAACCTGTAATTTACGCCTCTCTCACAGCATATATTTATCTGTGGGGGAGGTGATTTTTTGCCTGACAACGGAAATCTTATCCTCGAAAACAGGGAAAAACTCTGCGTTTCGGCGGTCAGCGACGTGGAGAGCTTTGATGAAAAAAAGATAGTGCTGAGGGTGGGCGACAGCCGGCTCACTGTACTTGGCAGCGGACTTAGACTCAGCGCGGTGAG
>CANRHW010000027.1 GCA_947630525.1 uncultured Clostridia bacterium
AAAAAAGGGCGGCCGAAGCCGCCCGAAATACGGAAGTTTAGTTGCAGCCGCAGCCACAGTCATTGCCGCAGCCGTTACCGCAGTTGTTGTTGCAGCCGCAGCCGCCGTTGCCGTAACCGCCCAGAAGGATAATTATGATGATTATCCATATCCACTGGCAGCCGTTGTTATTGCATCCGAACATATATTTTTGCTCCTTTAAAAAAGTATTTGCATTGACGGCTCATGCCGTTTACAGTATATACTATGAAAATTGTCGAAAAATGTTCCACTGTTAAAGATTAAATGCCTTTCGACGGGAAATAATAAGTTTGAAAATCACAAGAAAGGATTTGAACATTTTGAAACGATTTTTATTTCTTCTTGCCGCCGCAGTAATAGCGCTTTCCGGCTGCAGCGGCAACGGTGACAAACAGGGTAGCACGGGTACCGGCGCGGGCTCCAATCAGGCGTCCAACGCAGGCACGGTCAATCCCGGCGGCAGCGTTGCCAGCGGCGGCACATACGGCAGCGGCAGCGAGAATAACAACAGGGACACCGACGGTAAGACCGGCCCTAACGACAGCATTGACGGCGACGGCATTATCGACGATTCCGAAAATATGGTAGACGACGCTAAAAAGGGCGTTGACGATGCGGCCAGAGGTTTGGGCGACGGAGCCAAGGACGTTATCGACGGCGCCGAAAACGCTATTGACGATGTTACCGGCGGCAACAACGCCAACAACAACAGATAGTGAACCAGTGGGGCATAGCCCCACATACATATTAATTTGACTGAACGGAGGTAATTTTAGTGAAGACAATTCAGTTAAAAAAGGGCATTGACCTTTATTTCATCAAAGATGAAAAGTTTAAGACTTACATGGCCAGCGTGATTTTTTACCGCCCGCTTACAAGAAAGGGCGCGTCTCTCGGCTCGCTCCTGTCAAGCGCCCTAAAGATGGGCAACGCCGTATGCCGCACCAATCGCGAGCTTAACATTGAGCTGGAAAAGCTATATGGCGCCAGCCTTTACTGCTCCTCGGGCAAAAGGGGAGAGGAACACAATATCCGCGTCGCCGTCGAGGGCGTCTGCGATGAATTTTTGCCTTCGCCGGCCTTTGCCCGCTCCCTTGAACTGCTTTTTGCGGCGGCGTTCAAGGGCGGCGTCGACGGCGGCTTTGATTTGGATATGGTAGAACGGGAAAAGACCAATCTTATCGACAATATCCGCAATCAAATCAGCGACAAGCGCTATTACGCCATGATGCGCCTGGAAGAAATAATGTTTGGCGGAGAGGGCTGCGGCGTAAACAGTCTCGGCTACGAAGAAGATGTGGAAAAAATAACCGCGGAGGAGCTTTACGGATATTATCAGGATATTTTGACCACATCCGGCATAAGCATAATTTTCACCGGCAATTTTGACGAGGCGGCTGCCGAAAAGGCCGCCCGTGCAGCGGTGGAGAGCCTGCCCCAGCGCGAGGCATCGCACACCCTCGCAAGTATCAAGGACGAGGTGGGCGAGGTCAAGCGCGTGACCGATCATATGGATGTTACCCAGGGCAAGCTGGCCATAGGAATGCGCACCGGCATAAAACCTACGGACGAGTCTGTGTGGGCCCAGTCTGTTTTCAGCGCGATTTACGGCGGTGGGCCCAGCAGCAAACTGTTTAATAACGTGCGCGAGCGTCTGAGCCTTTGCTACTATGCGTCCTCCTGGGCCAACGACCTTGTGGGTGTGCTTAATATTTCCAGCGGCATCGAATTTAAAAACTTCGACCCCGCCTACAAGGAGATAATGGCTCAGCTCCAGGCCATGAAGGACGGCAGCTTTACCGACGAGGAGATGGATATTGCCAAAAAGGAGATATGCAACAGCTATCGTTCAAGAGTTGACGGAGTTGAGTCTCTTGAATATTTCTATACCGCTCAAATACTGCTTGGCCGCGACCTCACTATTGAAAAGGTAATTAATAAGATCGAATCGGTCACTCGTGAGCAAATAACCGCCGTGGCCAATCGGGTAAAGCTTGATACAGTTTATTTCCTGACAGGAAAGGAGGAAGCTTAAATGCAGTTCACAAAGAAATATGACGGACTTCTAAAGGATTGTATATATGAGGGCGAGCACAAAAGCGGCCTTAAGGTGATTATCCTTCAAAAGAATACGGCCAAAAAATACGCCACCTTCAGCACCTGCTATGGTTCTATCAACACCGAGTTCGTTGTCCCGGGCGAAACCGAGGTGACCAAGGTCATTGACGGCGTGGCACATTTCCTCGAACACAAGGTCTTTGAACAGCCGGACGGCACTAACGCTTTCGCCCTGTTCAAGGGCGCGAATGTTAACGCCTTTACCAGCTTTGGAGTTACAAACTATCTGTTTAGCTGCACGGACTATTTTTACGAAAACTTCCGCCAGCTTCTAAGTTACGTCCAAACACCCTATTTTACCGAAGAAAACGTGGAAAAAGAAAAGGGCATCATAGCCCAGGAGGTAAGGATGTATGACGATGACCCGGACCAGGTCTGCTTCTATAACTGCCTGCGCGGCCTGTACAAAAATCATCCTGTCCGCACGGAGATCGCCGGCAGCGTCGAAGAGGTCATGAAGACTACGCCCGAGCTCCTTTACAAGTGCTACAATACATTCTATCACCCGTCAAATATGGCAGTGATCTGCGTGGGCGATATCGATCCCGAAAAAATCGGTGACGCCGTTGACGAGCTGATAACCAAGGATAAACCCGAGGGGGAAATACAGCAGGTCTTCCCAAGTGAGCCCGATGAAATAGTTAATCACGAAAGCGAGGCATATTTTGAGATTGCCATGCCCTCGTTCACGCTTGGCTTTAAAGACGTTGAGACCGGCGGGGATATGCTGAAGCGCGATATCGTTTCTTCGGCGCTGCTGAGAGTGCTCGTGGGCGGAAGCTCGCCTCTGTATGAAAGGCTTTACAAGCAGGGCCTTATCAACCGAAATTTCGGCGGATATTACGAGTATGAAAAAAGCTTTGCCTTTGCCGAGATAGGCGGCGAGAGCAATGACCCCAAGGCCGTCGCTAACGCCGTGCATGAGGAGATAGCCCGCGTAAAGCGGGAGGGCATTGACCCCGAGGCTTGGCAGCAGGCAATGAACGTCCTCTACGGCCGGTATATCCGCCTTATGGGCGGCGACGTAGAAAACATAGGCAACGAGTATATGTTCTCTTTCCACCGGGGCGTAGATTTGAGCACCTATCCTGACGTGTGGAAAACCGTTACCATTGAGGACGGTATGGAGAGGCTTAATTCGCTGTTTGTGCCCGAACGCTCCAGCCTAAGCATAGTTTACCCCAAAAAATAATATCTAAATAACAATTGTAATATGAGCTTGTCGAAAAAACCGAAGCTCCATGGCGGCGCAGCATGCGCCGCCATTTCTTTTTCTCAATCCATGTTATTTTTGCCTGTAAAGCCTTGACAAACTATGGAAACTGCGGTATAATCATTATGTATATGTGTATGTATAAGTTCCAAAGGAGAAGTAGCTATGTTTAAAATATTAGGCACAGGGCATTGCCTGCCCGAAAGAGTTGTTACCAACGACGAACTTTCCACCTTTCTCGACACCTCGGACGAATGGATAAGCAAACGCACCGGCATTAAAAGCCGCCGCGTTATAACTGACGAAACACTGTCTCAGCTTGCCGCCGAGGCCGCGCATAATGCCATGGAAATGTCGGGGGTTGCTCCCGGGGAGCTTGACCTGATCATAGCTACCACCTGTTCCGGCGAAAAGGTGGTTCCCGGCATAGGCTGCATGGTTCAGAAGCTGATTGGGGCAAGCTGTCCGGCCTTTGATATTTCAAGCGCCTGCTCAGGTTTCCTTATGGCTTTGGATGTTGCGGCGGCATATTTCAAAAGCGGCATCGCTAAAAAAGTGCTGGTGGTCAGCGCCGAAAATATGACCCGGTTCGTTGACTGGACGGACAGGAGCACCTGCGTGCTCTTCGGCGACGGGGCCGGCGCCGCGGTGCTGGGCGAGGGGGACAACCTCCTTTCCATAAAGATGCACACCCACGGCGATTTTGACACCGTCGGCATTCACGGGCCCAAGGGCAACAGCCCCTTTGAAACCGTGGAGCGGCCCGAGCGTAATTCCTGCACGTTTATGAACGGGCAGGAGACCTATAAGTACGCGGTGGGCGCAATGAGCGGCGATATTGAGGAAGCCGCCGCCCTTGCTGGCATAGACATAAACGACATTCAGCACATAATTCCTCATCAGGCAAATCTGCGCATAATCATGGCCACCCAATCGAAACTTAAAATCCCGGTCGAAAGGTTCTGTACCGGCATTGAATTTTTGGGCAACACAAGCAGCGCCAGCGAGCCTATTGTGCTTGATATCGAAAATCGTAAGGGCAGGTTCAAGGAAGGCGATATAATTGCCTTTACGGCGTTCGGCGGCGGGCTTACGGACGGAGGAGCCATTTACCGCTGGTAATCAAGGTAATAGTGGGGCGACCCAATATTATAAATAATTTTGTTAGGAGGAAATACAAATGGTATTTGATAAGGTTAAGGAGATTCTCGGCGAATATGTTGACAATGAGATCACAATGGATACCGCCTTTGACGACCTTGGCATCGACTCTCTCGATATGCTCGATATGGTCATGAAGGTAGAGGAGGAGCTCGGCGTTGAAATTGAGCTCAATCCTTCTATCAACACAGTGGGCGCCCTTGTTGAGCTCATTGAAAGCAAGTAAGTCTTTACATGGCTGCCGGGCCTCTGGGCCCGGCAACGGCCATGGAACCATGCGCGGGTAAGGCGCTTGCCTTACGGGCTCATGGTTTTGCGAAAGGAGAAATTGTAATGATAAAAACTCCGCTTTGTGAGCTTTTAGGAATAGAATATCCGATTTTTCAGGGCGGCATGGCCTGGATAGCCGACGCCGAGCTGGCGGCGGCCGTATCCAACGGCGGCGGCCTTGGGATAATTTCCGCAATGAATGCCGGCGGGGACTGGCTGCGGGAACAGATACGCAAGGCTAAATCTCTCACAGACAAGCCCTTTGGCGTGAATATAATGCTTATGAGCCCCCATGTTGACGAGGTGGCCCAGGTAGTAGCCGAAGAAAAAGTGGCTGTCGTTACCACCGGCGCGGGCAATCCCACCCGGTTTATGGAAAAATGGATAGCCGCCGGGATAAAGGTGATACCTGTAGTAGCTTCGGTAGCGCTTGCCAAAATGGCGCAGCGTGCCGGCGCGGCCGCCGTCATTGCGGAGGGCGGCGAAAGCGGCGGCCATGTGGGCGATTTGACTACTATGGTCCTTGTGCCGCAGATTGTTGACGCCGTGGACCTTCCGGTGCTGGCAGCCGGCGGTATAGGCGACGGACGGGGCGTTGCGGCGGCATTCATGCTGGGCGCGGTAGGCGTACAGCTTGGGACGCGCTTCCTCGTGGCCAACGAGTGCAACGTGCACGAAAATTATAAGAAAAAGGTTCTAAAGGCCGGCGATGTGGACACTATCATGACCGGCAAACGTCTTGGCCACCCTGTCCGCAGTATAAAAAATCAATTTTCCAGGAACTACTTTAAGGCCGAATATGACGGCAGCGTTACCGATGAGGAGCTTGAACAGATGGGCGTGGGCTCACTGTACAAGGCCGCCGTCGAGGGCAATGAAAAGGAAGGCAGCTTCCTGGCCGGGCAGATCAGCGCCATGGTCAACAAGGAACAGCCCGCCGCCGAGATAATCACAGAGATTTTCACCGAGGCGGAGGAAGTACTCAAGGGGGCCGGGAAATGGGTAAGATAGCCTTTGTTTTTTCCGGTCAGGGGTCTCAATACACCGGCATGGGCAGGGAGCTGTCAGAGATTAGCCCCGCGGCCCGGGCGGTTTTTTCCGCGGCTGAAAGCATTCGTCCCGGAACCAGTGAAATGTGTTTTTACGGCGACAAGGAGCAGCTCTCGCTGACCGTCAACACTCAGCCCTGTATGTACTGCGTGGATCTTGCCGCGGCCGAGGCCCTGCGGGAAGCAAATATCGTGCCCGACTGTGTGGCCGGCTTTTCGCTGGGCGAGCTGCCGGCTGTGGCCTTTGCCGGAATGCTGTCCCATGCGGAGGGGTTCCGTCTGGTAACGCTGCGCGGCGAGTATATGAATGAGGCCGCCGAGGAAACGGGCGGCGGCATGGCCGCTTGCGTAAAGCTCCCAAATGAGACCGTGGAGGAACTGGCGGCGAAGTATAAAAACATATATCCCGTAAATTATAACTGCCCCGGTCAGCTTGTTGTGGCCGGTAGCAAGGAGGAGCTCCCGGCATTTTCCGCCGATATAAAGGCCGCCGGGGGCCGAGCTATACCTCTTGCCGTGAGCGGGGCTTTTCATTCGCCTTTTATGGCCGGCGCCGCGGAACGTCTGTACGCCGATATGGAAAAGGTCATTTTTTCCGAACCCGTGGTTACGGCGTATTCAAATTACACCGGCCGCCCCTATGACGATGACCCGGCGGTGCTTTTGCGCGAACAGATACAGAACCCCGTTCGCTGGCAAAGCATAGTTGAACACATGATAGCCGATGGGGTGGACACCTTTATTGAAGTCGGTCCGGGTAAGACCCTGTCGGGCCTTATTGCAAAAATCGATCCCGGCGTAAGGATATATAACGTTGAAAATAAAGAAACGCTCGAAGCGGCGGTTGCCGCGTTAAAAGGGGAGTGAATTTATGCTTTTGGAAGGTAAAACCGCCGTTGTTACTGGCGGGTCTCAGGGAATAGGCAGGGCGATAGCCCTTGAACTTGCAAAAAACGGCGCCAACGTGGCAATACTCTATGTCGGCGACCGTGAACGCGGCGCCCAGACGGTCAAGGATATCGAGGCTCTCGGCGTACAGGCAATGGAAATCTACTGTAATGTGGCTGATTTTGAGGAGTCCGCCTCCGCGGTAGAGGCCGTTAAGGCCAAATTCGGCAGGATTGATATACTTGTTAATAACGCCGGCATCACTCGTGATAATCTGATACTTAAAATGAGCGAAGCGGAATTTGATTCCGTTATCAGCGTGAACCTTAAAGGCGCTTTCAATATGATCAAGCACACTTATCCCATATTTATGCGTCAAAAGTACGGCCGTGTCGTATCGATAAGCAGCGTGGTAGGTTTAGCCGGCAACAAGGGCCAGGCCAATTACAGCGCAAGCAAGGCCGGTATCATCGGTATCACCAAGTCGGCCGCCAAGGAGCTGGCGTCGAGGAACGTGACGTATAACGCCATTGCGCCCGGCTTTATTGAAACGGATATGACCGCCGTTCTGCCCGAAGAGGCAAAAAAGGCCATGTGCGACCAGATACCTATGAAGCGTACCGGCAAGCCTCAGGACATTGCCAATCTGGCGCTGTTTTTGGTCAGCGATATGGCTTCGTATATTACCGGCGAGGTCATCCGCTGTGACGGCGGTATGCAGATGTGAGCGGACTTGGCCGGCAAAAAATCAGCAAATACTCTTTATAAAGAAGGATGAACAATATGCATCGTGTTGCGATTACAGGTTTGGGCGCGGTTACTCCGGTGGGCAACAGCGTTTCGGAGATGTGGGAAAACATAAAGGCGGGCAAGTGCGGCATCGGCTTTATTACCAGGTTCGACACGTCGGATTATAAGGTAAAGGTCGCTGCCGAGGTCAAGGATTTTGACCCGCTGACCGTTATGGACAAGAGCGAGGTCCGTAAAAGCGACAGATTTACTCAGCTTGCCATGGCGGCTACGGCCGAGGCTATGGACGTCTGCGGGCTTGTGAGCGGTGAAAATATCGCCCCGGACCGTTTCGGCGTATATTTCGGCAGCGGCATCGGCGGCATGGAGACCTTTATCACCGATGTTATCAAGTGCCATGAGGGCGGCCCAAGGAAGGTATCGCCCTATATGGTGCCCGCTATGATAATCAATATGGCCGCCGGGACGATTGCCATAAAATATAAGTGCAAGGGCCCGGCTATTCCTGTGGTGACGGCCTGCGCCACCAGCACCAACGCCATTGGCGAGGCTTACCGGGCTATAAAGCACGGCTACGCCGACGCGATAATCGCCGGCGGCAGCGAGTCCGCCATACTCCCCGTGAGCGTGGCCGGTTTTGCCAATATGCACGCCCTGTCCGAGAGCGAGGACCCTATGCGGGCGTCGCTGCCGTTTAACGCGAATAGAGCGGGTTTTGTAATGGGCGAGGGTGCGGCCGTCATGGTACTTGAAGAAATGGAACACGCTAAGGCCCGCGGAGCTCATGTCTACGGCGAGCTTTGCGGTTACGGCTCCACCTGCGACGCCCACCACATAACGGCGCCCGACCCGGAGGCCGAGGGCGGCGCGGCCGCCATAAAGATGGCCTATGACGAAGCGGGGGTCGATACCGACGATATTTATATCAACGCTCACGGTACCGGCACCAGCCTTAACGATGCCAGCGAGACAGTGGCCATAAAAAAGGCTCTTGGCGAGGACAGGGCTTATAAGATAAGCGTTTCCTCAACAAAGTCTATGACCGGCCATATGCTTGGAGCGGCGGGCGCGGTGGAAGCCGTTATATCGACTTTGGCGCTGAGGGACGGTATTGTTCCTCCCACGATAAATCTTGACGAACAGGACCCCGCCTGCGATTTGAACTGCACTCCGAATGTGGCCGTGAAGCGCGATCTCAAGCTTTGCTTGTCAACATCTCTCGGTTTTGGCGGGCACAATGCCTGTGTGGCCATTAAAAAGGCCGAGCAGTAAAGGAGGAATACCATGTCAGCATTCTCTATAGACGCACTGTTTGATGGACGTGAAAAGCTCAAGGCTATCGCGGAAATGATGGACGAGGCCGGATTGACGAAAATCAAGCTCAGAAATGACGACGAGGGCTTTGTGAGCGAGATAGAACTGGAACGCGGCGCAGTTGTTACGAGCTCAGCCATTTCCTCATCTCAGTCCGCCGCGGCCCCGGTTCAATCGACGCTTGCCGCCGCGCCAGTTGAGGGCACTCCCGTAAAGGCTCCCATGGTCGGCGTTTTCTACGCCGCTCCCTCGCCTGAAGAAAAGCCCTATGTCCAGGTGGGCGATAAGGTGAAGAAAGGCGACACGCTCTGCATAATAGAGGCAATGAAGCTAATGAACGAGATAACCGCCGAGCAGGACGGGGAGATAGCCCAGGTCTGCATTGAGGACGGAGAGCTCGTTGAGTTTGGCCAGACGTTGTTTGTGTTAAAATAAGGTGATAGTATGAACAAAGAAGAAATCAAAAATATAATTCCTCACCGTGACAATATGCTCTTGGTGGACGAGGCGGAGGTGAGGGACGGCGTTGCCTACGGCAAGTATCACATTACCGGCGACGAGTTCTTTTTAAAGGGGCATTTCCCCGGCAACCCGGTGGTTCCCGGCGTTATCCTCTGTGAGATGATGGCCCAGGCCACTTGCGTTTTGCTGGCCGGAGAGACCTCCGGCAAAACGCCGTATTTTACGGGCCTGAATAATGTGAAATTTCGCAAGACTGTGCTGCCGGGCGACACCTTTGAGACCCAGTGCCGCATAACCAAGGTCAAGGCTCCATTTTATTTTGCCGAGGGCAAGGGCTTTGTGGACGGCAAGCTCTGCACGAGCGGAGAATTCAGTTTTGCCGTAATGTAATTGGAGTGAAACTATATGTTTTCAAAGATTTTGATAGCAAACAGGGGCGAAATAGCAATCCGCATCATACGTGCCTGCCGGGAAATGGGGATCGAAAGCTTGGCCGTGTATTCTACTGCCGACGCCGACGCCCTCCATGTGTCGCTTGCCGACGACGCGGTCTGCATAGGCCCGCCCCTGCCAAAGGACAGCTATCTTAAAATGGAGACGCTTATTACCGTGGCCAAAGCCAAGGGCGCCCAGGCCATACATCCGGGCTATGGATTTTTGTCAGAAAACGCCGACTTTGCCGATATGTGCGCCGAAAACGGCATAACTTTCATCGGCCCGCGCGGCGATGTGATACGCAAAATGGGCGATAAGGACGCCGCCCGCCGCACAATGAAGGAGGCCGGCGTGCCGACCACGCCGGGCACGGGCATAGTTCGTGACGTGGCGGCGGCAAAGGCCGAGGCTGCAAAAATCGGCTACCCTATAATGGTCAAGGCCACTGCCGGCGGCGGCGGCAAGGGCATCCGCATAGTGAAGAGCGAGGACGAGCTGGAAAAGGCCTTCCTTACCGCTTCAGCCGAGGCTCTTAACGCCTTTGGCAACGGCGACTGTTACATTGAAAAATTCCTTTCCCCGGTCAAGCATATCGAGGTTCAGCTCCTCTGCGACGAAAAGGGCAATATAGTATGTCTTGGCGAGCGGGAATGTTCTATACAGAAAAACAACCAAAAGCTGCTGGAGGAATCCCCGTCAAGCGCGGTCACCCCGGAGCTGAGGGAAAGGCTCTACGCCGCGGCGGTCAAGGCCGCCCGGGCTGCCGGTTATACAAACGCCGGCACGGTGGAGTTTTTGCTCGACAGGGACAATAATTTTTACTTTATGGAAATGAATACCCGGCTGCAGGTGGAACATCCCGTCACTGAAATGGTCACCAACATTGACCTTGTAAAGTGGCAGATACGTATTGCCGCCGGCGTGCCGCTGAACTTTGAACAGAAAAACGTATTTATTCACGGCCACAGCATTGAATGCCGCATAAATGCGGCGGGCGGCTCCGGCGAGATAAACATACTCCACGTGCCGGGCGGCTTCCGTGTGCGTTTTGATACGGCGCTTTACATGGGCTGCAAAATATCGCCTTACTACGATTCAATGATAGGCAAGCTTATCGTTCAGGCCAAGACCAGGGACGAAGCCATACGCCGTATGCAGTCGGCGCTTGGGGAGCTTATCATGGGCGGTGTGGATAACAATGTTGAAACGGAAATGGCGATAATCGGCGACAAGGATTTTAAAAGCGGAAGCTATTACACCGATTTCATGAAAACTCACTTTGATAATTGATAAGGGTGATATGAATGATTCCAAAGGGTCTGTTTAAAAAGGCCAATAACGAGCTTGAAAGCCGTCAGGTGGTAGAGGAATTTGTGGAACCTACCCAGACCTGCCCGGACTGCGGCTTTGAGCTGACGGCCTCCGAGCTAAAGGAAAACCGCGAGGTTTGCCAAAAATGCGGCCACCATTTCAGGATGAACGCCCGCCAGCGTATCGAGCTCATTGCTGATAAGGACAGCTTTGAAGAGCTTTACGCCGGAATGGAAAGCGTAAATATACTTGATTTTCCCGGTTATGACGAAAAGCTCCGCTCCAGCAAGGCCAAAAGCGGCGAAAGCGAGGGCGTAATTGTTGGCCGGGCCGCTATTGGCGGATATCCATGCGTCATGTTCATTATGGAACCTGAATTTATGATTGGCTCAATGGGCACCGTCGTTGGTGAAAAGATTACCCGCGCTTTTGAACTTGCCACGGAAGAAAGTTTGCCTGTGGTTGGATTTACCGTTTCCGGCGGCGCCAGAATGCAGGAGGGTATATTAAGCCTTATGCAGATGGCCAAGACCAGCGGCGCGGTCAAGCGCCACAGCGACGCGGGACTGCTTTATATCGTTGTGCTCACCGACCCGACCACCGGCGGCGTTACGGCTTCCTTTGCCATGGAGGGAGATATAATATTTGCCGAGCCGGGGGCCCTCGTGGGGTTTGCCGGCCCCAGGGTAATTGAACAGACAATTCGCAAAAAGCTCCCCAAGGGTTTCCAGACGGCGGAATTTTTGTTGGAACACGGCTTTGTGGACGCGATATCGCCACGCGGCGTTCAGCGGGATATGCTTGTTAACCTGCTTGCGCTGCACTGTAAGGAGATTTGAATATGGACGCTTATGACAAAGTGTTGGCGGCCCGCGCCAAAGGGCGGCCGACGGCTGTTGAGTATATCAAAAATATTTTTACCGATTTTCAGGAATTGCACGGGGATAGGCGCTACGCTGACGACGGCGCGATAATCGGCGGCATAGGCCGCCTTTGCGGCAGGCCGGTGACTGTTATAGCTCAGGAAAAAGGCAGCTCCACCAAGGACAAGGTAGAGCGCAATTTTGGCTCGCCAAATCCCGAGGGTTACCGCAAGGCTCTTCGCCTTATGAAGCAGGCTGAAAAATTCGGCCGTCCCGTTATTTGTTTCGTCGATACCTCCGGCGCATATCCCGGCGTTGGAGCCGAGGAACGCGGCCAGGGCTTGGCTATTGCTGAAAATTTGATGGAAATGATGACCCTTAAAACGCCG